>JAUSJW010000044.1 GCA_030647105.1 Nanobdellota archaeon
GTCGTGAAGAACGTCGCTTTTATCTCCTGCCTTTTGAGCATGTCGATGATATTTTTGAAGCCATTCTTACTTATGGTAAAGCAGAGGTCCTTGTTGACCTCGACTCCTAATTCATTCGCGACGAACTCTTCCAGGTCGAAGGTGAGGAGGAGCACCTTCATTTCAGCAGCCTCACAACAGCATCAGCGAAAGCGTCTGTGTCACCCTCAGGCACGAGTTTTCCGGTCTTGAGCACTTCCTTATGCGCGCCAACGTCGAAGGCGACCGCCGGCTTTCCACAAGCGTTGGCCTCTGTTATTGGCATGTCGAAGCCTTCCCAGAGGCTGCAGGTCGTGTAGACGTCGCAGGCAGCGTACCATTCCGGGAGCTCTTTATCGTCGATGAATCCAGCGAAGAGGACGCCTTTGTCGGCCATTTGCTTCAACCGTTCAGAATAGTCGGGGAACGTCGGCTTTCCTATGATAGCGAGCTTCACATTCGGGACTCGCTCCTTCACTTTCTTGTACGCTTCAATCAGCAAATGAATGCCCTTGTGCGGCGAGACGCGGCCGATGTAGAGCAGCACTTTGGATTTTCCAAACTTGTAGTTCTTTCTGATTCTCTCGCCCCTGGCCTTTATGTTGAACCGCTTAGCATCGACGGGGATGTATTCGACCCTGGATGAGATTCCTGTTTCCTCTTCCAATTCGTCAGCGAGGAATTTCGAGATGGAGACCGCTTCATCGCACGTCTTCATCGACCGGTTGTTGAGGACATTGAAGACGCGCAAGTACGCTTTCTCGAGAAGAGTATAAGCGTCAGTGATGCCGACGCCCGCGTGATTGTAGACATACGTTAGCTTGGGATTCATCTCTTTCGCTCTTTTCGCGATGAGGTTCATCGGATAGAGATGTGAGACAACCATGTCGCTTCTCGAGATTTCTTTTGCGTACTTTTCTATTTTTTTCCTATCAAGAAACATGAGCAGGCGATACAGCCTCTCGGCGAAGGAGGTAGACGGCATCCCTATTTCCACGATTTTCGCTCCCTTGACTTTCATGCTCGATTTGAGGGCGTAAATCGTTACTGCGTGGCCTTCCTTAAGGAATCTCTTGGTCTGGATTTCGACTAACCGGTCTATTCCGGAGAACGGCGAGAAAGTCGGAGTGAGGAGTGCTATCTTCATGATTAGCCTAGGGGCACACAATCTTTAAAAAGCTTCTGGGGTTAGCATCCCTGTGAAAACAGCCTTAATAACCGGAATCACGGGCCAGGACGGCTCGTACCTCGCCGAACTGCTCCTCAAAAAAGGGTATACCGTCTACGGAATGCACCGCCGCACGAGCACCGAGCCGTTCGAGCGCATCGCGCATATCAAGGACCAGATTCATCTCGTTGGAGGGGACCTCACCGATATGGGTTCTCTTCTATCTGTCCTAAAAGAGGCGAAGCCTGAAGAGGTCTACAACCTCGCGGCGCAGAGCTTTGTTCCCGCTTCTTTCTCCCAGCCTACGCTGACCGCGAACGTCACGGGATTAGGGGCGCTGAATATGCTCGAGGCTATTCGACAGGTGGACCCGAGCATCAAATTGTACCAAGCGTCCTCTTCTGAGATGTATGGCAAAGCGCAGGAGACGCCGCAGACTGAAAAAACAATGTTTTATCCCCGCAGTCCGTATGGCTTCTCGAAATTGTTCGCTTATTGGGCGACGAGGAACTACCGGGAAAGCTATGGCATATTCGCTTCGAACGGCATACTTTTTAACCACGAGAGTCCTAGGAGGGGGCTGCAGTTTGTCACGCGTAAAATCTCGGATTCTGTCGCGAAAATAAAGCTCGGACTGCAGAAAGAACTAGTCTTGGGCAATCTCGACGCGAAGCGTGACTGGGGCTTTGCCGGCGATTATGTTGAAGCGATGTGGCTTATGCTCCAGCAGAAGGAGCCGGACGACTTCGTGATTGCAACGGGGGAGACGCACTCCGTCAGGGAGTTCTGCGAAGTCGCTTTCAAACACGTCGGACTGAACTACAAGGATTACGTTGTTTCCGACCCGAAATTCTTCAGACCCGCGGAGGTCGAGCTCCTCCAGGGCGACGCCTCAAAGGCGAGCGAACTACTCGGCTGGAAGCCCCGAACACCCTTCAAGGAGCTCGTGAAAATGATGGTCGACGCGGATATGGAGCGACACTCGCTCCTTAGAAGCAAGCTTTAAATAAGCGCCTTGACTTGTTTCCGATATGCATCCGGACACCATGAGGCGGGTCGACGCGTGGGTTGGCAGGCCTCTGTGCTTTCTGTTCTCGCTTCTGAACTCGCTTCAGCGGGCTCTTGGCATCCGGCGATTGCCTAAAGGCTTCAAACCGAAGAAGATGCTCTTCCTGGAGCTCTCTGAGATGGGCTCCACTATCTTAGGCTACGGCGCGATGAAGCGCGCGAAAGAGCTTTTCGGAGCGGAGCTGTACTTCCTCATCTTTGAGTCTAACGCGGAAAGCATCCGCATGCTCGACGTGATTCCGCGCAAGAACATCCTCACGATTCGCAGTTCGAATATCTTCGTGATGGGCTGGGACACGCTCAAAATGATTGTCCGAATGCGCAGGCTGAAGATTGATACCGTCGTGGATATGGAGCTGTTCTCGCGGTTCACGGCTTTGCTCTCTTACTTCTCCGGCGCGAAAGCGGTTTCTGGGTTCTACAAATTCTACATGGAAGGGCTCTACCGCGGCAACTTCCTGACACACAAGGTGCAGTATAATCCGTACTATCATATCAGCCAGAGCTTTTTGGCACTGGTGTATGCATTAGCTGCTGACCCGTGCGAACTTCCTTTATTGAAGCGGGAGGTTCGCAAGGAAGAGGTCATTCGCGGAAGAATCCACTCAACGGAAGAGCAGAAGAAGGCGATGCTCAAGAAGGTACAGGGCTTCAATGCCTCGATTACCTCGAAGAGCAAGCTTGTTTTATTGAATCCCAACGCGTCTGAATTGCTTCCCTTGAGAAAATGGCCGCTTTCCCACTACCAGAAGCTCGCGGAGAAACTGCTGACGCTGAAAGACACATACCTGGTGATTACGGGTGTCGCCTCCGAGAAGCCGGACGCGCAGGCCATCTGCGAGTATGTCCATTCAGACCGGTGCATCGACTTCACAGGGCAGACGACGCTCCGAGAACTGATTGACTTGTACGAGGTCTCATCGCTCTTGATTTCAAATGATTCCGGGCCCGCGCACTTCGCTTCGCTTACTGACATTCCGATTATCGTCTTCTTCGGCCCGGAGACGCCAGCGCTGTACGGGCCCTTGAGCCCGCATTGCACGCCAGTGTATGCGAACTTGGCCTGCTCGCCCTGCGTGTCAGCTTTTAATCACAGAAAATCCGCCTGTTCGAACAATCGGTGCTTGCAGGTGATTACGCCTGAGCGGGTGTTTGAATTGGTTAAGGAGAAGATTTGAGTTCTGGGTGTCTACAAAATCGATAATTATATAAATGTAGACACCTCCTTTATCCTATGTTCGTCGAAAAGCGCAGACAGGGAAAAAAGACAAAATATTATCTCGTCCATAGTTACCGGCTTGGTGGCCGTATCAAGCGAGCCGCTCAGTTCCTTGGTTCAGACCTCCCTTTAGAAGATATCCGGAAGCTGTTTCCTGAAGCGGAACAGTCCCTTTTGGAGCGCATCCATTCCAATCGCGAGCTCCAGCAATCTTTTTCAACTTTGGGCAAGCGCCTGAGTGTTCCCCACCTTGAAATAGACTGGAAGCACTTCACCGAGCAGTTCACCTATCATACGAACGCTATAGAGGGTTCGACGGTTCTTTTGCCAGAGGTCAGGGAACTGCTCGCCCACACGAGCATACCCAAGGACGCTGACCAAAAGGAGACTCTGAATGTCGCGAAGGCTGTTGATTTCATCCGCACCTGTCGCAGCGCTCTTTCCGTCCCGCTCATCAAGAAGCTCCACCTGCTCTGTTTTCAGGGCACGAAACCCTTCGCCGGCAAGCTCCGAGACGTCGAAGTCGTCATTCGGAACAAACAAGGAGAAGTTATTCACACGGGAGCTGCTGCGAAACTTGTTCCGGGAAAGCTGGCGGAACTCTGCAAATGGTACGCTCTGGAGAA
>JAUSJW010000045.1 GCA_030647105.1 Nanobdellota archaeon
ATGGAGCCAGAGCTAAGGCCAGAGTTTATCGAGAAAATGAGGAAGATTGAGAAAGAGCCTCGGATTTCCTTCTCTTCCATAGAAGAATTCAAAAAACGGTATGAGCGAAAACGATGAGCTACTCTTTCGAGCTTTCCTCGCGACTTGATAAGGCACTCCAGCGGCTCAATCGCCGGGATCCGGTGCTCCATACGTATGCGCAAAAGAAGATCATCGAAATTGTTGAGAATCCCCTGTCTTACAAGAATCTGAAATCTCCTTTGCAGCATCTGAGACGCATTCATCTCGGAAGCTTCGTCCTTACTTTTTCTGTTGACGAAACAAAGAAATCGATCTTCTTCCGGGACCTTGACCATCACGACTCCATTTATCGCTAACCCTTATAAATCTCTGCGGAACCTCGTTCTCTCATGGATTCCCTTATCGAACAAGCGCATCGCGTGTACCTGGAGCATTTCCCTTCTACGGTCACATTCGAGCGCGCCGTCTTTTTCAGCTGGGGCTGCACGATTGGCGACTGCGCGTTCTGCTACATGAGCAACCAGCCCAAGGACAAGCCGCCGAGGGAGACTAAACGAAGCACGGCTTCCATCCTCGCAGAATTCATCCTCGCGAAGCAGTTGGGGTGGGATATCGGGTTTTTTACCGGTGGCATTGGTGTTCTGACACCTCTGGAAATCGGGACGATGCTCCGGCTCATTACTGAGATTACCGGGGAAAAAATATGGCTCTCTGTTGGCCCCCTTCCTAGAATCCTCCTCGAAAAATACCTTCCTTACATCAAAGGCATTGTCGGCTCGACGGAGACTATCAACCCGCTCCTTCACAAGAAGGTCTGCCCTTCAAAGCCGCTGGCGCCCTATGAGCGCATGTTTGAAGCGGCATCTGAGCTCGGCCTCGCGAGGGCCATGACATTTATCGTCGGCATGGGCGAGACGCATGAGGATTTCGAACTCTTGAAAGCGTTTATCTCAAAATACGGCATTTCAAAGATTCATGTCTACGGCTTGATACCCACCAAGGGGACAATATTCGAGCATACGCCACCTCCGACGGCAGAGGAACAAGCGTGGTGGATTGCGCAGCTGCGGATCGCGTTCCCAAACCTGGACATTCAATGCGGCATCTGGGACGACCGCGCCGACAGGATTGGGCTGCTGCTGAAGGCGGGCGCGAACTCTCTTTCGAAATTCCAGGCGCTCAAGTATTTCGGCACGTCTATTGCCCATGACATCGAGAACGAGGCGAGGAACGCCGGACGGGGGTTCAAGGGAACGCTGACTCAATTGCCAGAAACGGACTGGGACGCGCTTGTTCAGCGCCTTTCGGCGGATGAGCGATTACAACTCGAAATCGGGCAAAAATTAGGCATCTATCTCAAGTCCATGAAGCGCGCTCAAAATAAAAAGTTTTAAATACGCAACTCTCTGTAAAGGGAGATAAAATATCAGCTCCGACGAGCAATCCCTAACGCAGAATGGACATATCCAGCAACCGCCGACTTCTCACCTTGGGTTTCCTAACCGCGAGTGAGGTTTGAAATATGAAACAGAACCACCTACATCTTCAGATCCAAAACACCTTAGTGGGCATGCGCATTCCCAAAGATTTTTTCGCGACCAAAGGCAAGGGCGAAAGCGACATCACCAAGCACGCGGGTTCGTATCACCTCGCGTTGAAGGACGCAGGCATCGAGATGTGCAACATCATGACTTATAGCTCGATTCTGCCAGGCATCGCGACGCAAATCGAGAAGCCCGCGACGCTTACGCACGGAGCAGTCATGGAATCCATTGTTTCTGAGCAGACCTCGGGCAGCGGCGAGCGCGCGACGGCCGGTATCATCTATGGCTGGCTCTTCGACCGTAAGACGGGACAGAAGTTTGGCGGTCTGGTATGCGAGCGCAATGGCACGTTCTCCCAGCAAAAAGCGAAGGTTGAGCTTCAGTCGAGCCTGAACGAGCTCTATTATAATGGGTTCTCTGAGCAGTTCGAGATGCGCGATGTCGCGCTGCATGTCGAAAGCTTTGTGCCCCACAAGAAGTTCGGGACAGCGCTTGTCGCGCTGTGCTTCACCAACTACGTTTATCCCATGATTAAGGAAGTTTAAGATGGTGAATTACGGCGGCCTCCCAAAGGAATACTCTTCTTTTGGCTCTGCCGCGATTGCCGTGCTCCCTATTCCTTACGACGGCACCAGCACCTGGGGGAAGGGCGCTGATAACGGGCCCGCGGCGCTCATCGAGGCGAGCGCCAATATGGAGCTCTACGATATCGAGACCCATTCTGAAGTTTACAAGCGCGGCATCGTCACGGTCGAGCCGGTAAAAGAGAAGAAGAGCCCGGAAGCCATGGTCGCGGCGGGAAAGAAACGAGTCTCTGAGCTGTTGAACGCTGGAAAATTTGTTGTGACGCTCGGCGGCGAGCACTCTATTAGTGCCGGGCCAATTTACGCGCATGTTGAGAAGTATCCACGCATGTCCGTGTTGCAGATTGACGCGCACTCTGATTTACGGTCCGAGTATCACGGTTCAAAGCACAATCACGCTTGCATCATGGCACGCGTCCAGGAGAAATGCCCCATCGCGCAGGTCGGCATCCGGAGCATGGATTCCTCTGAGAGACAGAATATGGATACTAAACGCGTTGTCTTCGCGCACCAGTTGCAGGAGCCAGGCTGGCAGGAGCGCGTCCTCAAGCTTTTGACTCCTGAAGTGTATGTGACGATTGATCTCGACGCTTTCGATTCCTCGATCATGCCTTCTACCGGAACACCGGAGCCAGGCGGCATGGACTGGTACCAAGTCACGGGCCTGCTCAAGAAAGTCGCGGCGTCGAAGCGCATTGTGGGCTTTGACGTTGTCGAACTGGCGCCGAATCCGCAGGACAAGGCTCCCGATTTTCTTGCGTCCAAACTCATTTACACACTCTTAAGCATGATATTTGAAGGTGAACAGAAATGAACAAGAACGATCTACTGAAGGAAGAAATTCAGCATGTTGATATTGCATCGTTCGACGCGACTCCCATCATTAAATCCATGGGCGGGATGTCGTTCACGAGCCGCGACACCGCTCGGGCGGCGGATATCTTCTGCAAGATGCTCAACAACAAGGAATGCACGATTATCTTAACTCTCGCCGGCAGTACCAGCGCTGGCGGCTGCATGAAGCTCTACGCCGACCTCATTCGCTACAATATGGTTGACGCTATCGTC
>JAUSJW010000048.1 GCA_030647105.1 Nanobdellota archaeon
TTCTCATTAATGTCGTTCACCGACGGCACAACCGTGCTGGACTGCCCGCCTGTGCAGGACCACAAGCGCGCGTTCGCGGGCGATAAAGGCGCCAATACGGGCGGCATGGGCTCCTATTCCGACGCTAACCACCTGCTTCCCTTCCTCAAAAAGGAGCATATCGAAAAAGCCCACGAGATTACCGTTCAGATTGCGAAAGCGCTCAAACAGGAATTCGGACCCTACCACGGAGTCATGTACGGCGGCTTCATCCTCACAAGCAAAGGCGTGAAAGTCATCGAGTACAACGCGCGCCTGGGCGACCCCGAAGCGATGAACGTGCTCTCCATCCTCGAATCTGATTTCTGCGAGTTGTGCAGGGCTATCACTACAGAAACCTTAGAAGGCTACGACCTCCAGTTCAAGAAGCTCGCGACTGTGTGCAAATATGCGGTTCCGAACGGCTACCCTGAGAAACCAGTAAAGGGCGCGAAAATAGAGATTCCTTCAGACATCCAGGACGTGAGCGTCTATCTCGCTTCTGTCGACCAGAAAGACGACGGCCTCCACCTTCTGGGGAGCCGCGCTGTCGCGTGCGTCGGTGTAGGCAAGACGATTGCCGAAGCGGAAAAGAAAGCCGAGTTCGCCGTGAGCCTCATCAAGGGGCCGGTGTTCCACCGCGATGATATCGGCACAAAAGAGCTGATTCAGAAGCGAGTCGACCACATGAAAAGGATTGCCGATGGATAAAGACGCATTAAGGAAAGAGTTCTTGAGACTGCGAAATGCGCTGACAGGCAAGGAAGCGAAAGCGGCGAACAGGCTTGTGATTCGTAGGTTAAAAGCCGACCCAGCGTTCAAGAAAGCGAAACAGGTGCTCATCTATGTCTCTCGAGGGAAAGAGATAGGTACACACGACCTTATCAAGGAAATCTCCAAAGAGAAAGAGGTCTATGTCCCGCGCGTGAAGGGCAAGACGCTCCAGTGCGTCCGTTTCTCGTCATTTGAGCATCTTGTAAAAGGAGAATTCGGTGTGCTCGAGCCCACCAAGGGAAAAGTGGTGGAAGTCGCGGACATCGACCTGGTTGTGCTTCCAGGCCTCGCCTTCGACAAGGAAGGCTACCGGCTCGGATATGGCTGGGGCTACTTCGACACGCTCCTGAAAGGATATCAAGGAAGAAAAGTCGCCCTCGCGTACAGCTTCCAGCTCGTAGATTCCCTGCCTCACGACGAGTGGGATGTGAAGGTGGATGAAGTGATTACTGACACTCCTTAAGAGTAGCGTTCTGAGAAAGGCTTATAAAAAGAAAACGACTACCACTGCCTATGGATATCTTCAAATTCCAGGACGCGCTTCCCCACCTAGAGGGAAAACTTGTCGCGTTGCGCGTGGATGTAAATTCTCCGTTTACTTCAGGCAAGTTCACAGCCAGCGCCCGCCTGCGCGCCGCCGCTGATACCATTGACCAACTCTGTGAAGCAGACGCCAGAGTAATTGTAATGTCCCACAACGCCAGAGATGGCGAAGCGGCGTTTGTAGGGAACGGCCAAATTGCCGGGCTTCTTCGGGATATGGGAAATACTGACTTGATATATCCCGGTAACTCCTTTTCGCGTGAGAAAGATAGACTGAGCGATGAAGCTGTGGGGTGGGTAACGGCGGTAGAGCCGGGTCAAGCAATCCTTCTCCAGAATATCCGCTATCTGGGAGGAGAAACCGCAAAGCTTTCCCCAAGTGACCATGCTAATACCCCATTTGTTCGCCAATTCATGGAGTTAGGTCTTAATGCGTATGTAAACGATGCCTACTCTGCAAGCCATCGGGGACACCGCTCAATTACCGGATTCGCAGAGGTCCCAAATATCGCAGGACCCGTCGCTACAAGGGAAATTGAGGCGGTCAGCAGATTGGAAACCTCGTTCGGAGATAGAAGTGTGCGAAGGGTGTTTGTACTGGGGGGAATGAAACTGGATGATTATTTCCCCCTAATCTACCGCGCGGCGAGAGAGGGAATCGCTGATAATATCCTTCCAGGTGGAATGCTGGCAAATCTACTCCTTGCGGCTAAAGAAGACCGGGGGTTAGGTGAAGCAGGGCTCGCTATGCTCGGAAAACGAGGATTCTTGGAATCCCAAGAGGGAGAACGGTCCTTGCTTGAGCAGATGAAAGAAGTGCTGACAATAGCCCCTGAGTTATTTGTGACCCCTGTCGATTTTGCTTACTTAGTTGACGGACAAAGAAGAGAGTATACGCTCGCTCAACTCAGGAGATTCGGCCAGTTTACAAGAGGGAATGCCCAACTTGATATTGGAACCAAAACAGCGCAGCAGTATGCTGAAATAATCAGGGGTTCTAACGCTGCATTTTTGAAAGGACCCCTAGGGAATGTCGATCATCTTGATCCAAAAAAAGGGCATATTTTCTCAGCCGGCTCTAGAACCGCGCTTGAGGCTATGCAAGACCCCAAGGTTTACGCAGTCGTCGGAGGAGGAGACTCCACTGCGATGCTGGGCCGCTTGAAGCTGAAGGGGGCGAGAAGTGGGTATCATCTCGATCACGTCAGTCTCGCCGGCGGTGCACTCCTCCTGGCGCTTGCGGGAGAAAAGCTAGCGGGTGTAGAAGCCCTCAAAGCGAGCTACCAGAAGTATGAAGGAAAGCTCCCGTTTAGTAGAACGACTTAACCCAAAAGAAGAAATTCTCAAGTGTTTACCAGAGAAGGCGCGACAGTCGCGGGAGACTGAATTTTTATGACCTCGAGTATCTTCGCATCGTTCCCATAATTAGGGGTGGTAAACACACCAGAACTCGCGAGGGTTAGGCGAATACCTAACTGAGGGGCAACTGCTAAAAAACCGCGAACGAGCTTGTCATATTGAGGAGGATACGGACCAGTGGCGTTCGCGTAAAGGACCCCTCCATCTGCAACAAGTTGAAGCATCAACCAAGGAGCTCCATCCACAAAATCATCCTGATGTGTCGAATTCAGGCACTCGACAACCCCCATTCTCCCTAAATACGGTGCAAGAGCATAGGAAGGGCACTCAATGATATCCCCTTCGAGAAAAGTCGGGCGCACGCTCAGGTGTTCGGCGACACTGCGTTGCATAGCGATTGCTGAAGAGTCGAGGTCTGCTATTACCACATCAAGCCCGAGCATCGCCGCAACTAAAGGCTGACGTTGGTACCCCGTGCCGATAGAAAAATAGGTGCCCCGCCGCGTTATGTCGAGCCGTTGAAATGCATCAAAAAGAGCAGCATTGGAATTCGCAACAAGGGGAGGCGTCCTCTGACGAGTATCCGAACTTCTAAATAGAGAATCTGGGACTCTGGCGATTGCGTCTCCTAGGTCCATACAGGCAGGGGGACACAGTTATTTTTATAGTATTCGGTAACGGGAAATCGCGAGCACAAACTATTTAAACGTCCGCCAGGTAATCCATTTCGGGGAGAACCACATGCCGCTCATGAACGATATTTCTCAATTCGACCCTGACGTCGCGAAATTGATTCGCTCTGAACTCAAGAGGCAGGAAGAGGGCATCGAGCTGATTCCGTCTGAAAATTATGTTTCCAAGGCAGTTATGCAAGCAGTCGGCTCGATTTTCACGAACAAGTATTCCGAAGGCTACGCGAGAAAGCGCTACTATGGCGGCCAGGAAAATGTGGACGACATGGAAGAACTCGCCATCGCAAGAGCAAAGAAACTCTTCGGCGCGGAGCACGTCAACATCCAGCCCTATTCCGGCTCTCCAGCCAACCAGGCGGTGTTCTTCGCCCTCCTCGAATTAGGCGATCCGTTTATGGGCATGAATCTGACTTCAGGCGGCCATATTACGCACGGATTGCCCATCAATTTTTCCGGCAGGCAGTACCAATGCCACCCCTATAATGTAGACAAGCACACCGAGCTCATCGATATGGACACGGTGCGCAAATTGGCTCTGGAAGCAAAGCCAAAGATGATTATCTCAGGGTATACCGCGTATCCGCGCAAGATTGATTT
>JAUSJW010000051.1 GCA_030647105.1 Nanobdellota archaeon
AAAATAGAATGGCTTCGAGCTGCTTCTTCAGGTCTTTCATGCTAGGGAGTAGGCTCCGTTCTCGAACTTCGCGCGCTTCTCCTTGACCAAGCCGTCCAGGAAACGCTTCACTTCTTCTACGTCGAGGCCCGTGCTCTTGGAGAGCTTTTCAGGGTCAGCCACTCCAAACTTGAGCATGACCATCAGGTGGTTCTTGATGAGCGTCGCGAGGTTCTTCCTGAGCACGGCGTTCTGGGAATTGGCCTGCTTCACAAGCATATCGATGCTGTGCAGTTTTGTCAGGATGTCGTTGGTGAACTGGTTGAAATATCTGCCGTCAAAATTGAACTTATCCGGCTTGAGGATATCGATGGAAGAGGGCATGTAGTCGATGCAAAACCCCACAAGGTTCGTGATACCTTTAACAATAACTTCAATCTCCGCGAAGGTGGTCCACACGCCTTCTTTCTCCACCGCCTCCTCTATTTTCTCGCCGAGCATCGTGAGATTGCTGTCCACCTTAATCTGCTCGATGTACTCCTTGAGCTTCTCTTCGACGTGCTCCTTCGGCTTCCCGACAATCTCGATGATTGCGCGGATGCGTATCGGGTCTTCCATGCTTCCTTGAATCGATTGCTTCTTTATATATTTATAGCAAACTTAAATGCGCTCACGCATCGAAAATACCGTTCAGGACAAACATGATTGAGCAACGCTGCCTAAGAGATATGAAGAAATCAACACTCACAACCAGGTATTCGCTTCCGATAGCACGGTTGTTTTTCTCTACCGCATGCTTATAAGCTCGATTGCCTTAAACTATAGACATGGATGAAAAAACTGTGGCTAAGCAGAAGGTTTCGATAGGAGCAAAAATAATCTCGGTTCTGTACTTCATCGCAGCAGCTTGGTTTTCTCTCTTTGCTGTTGCAAGTTTCGGGCTGGGGTATGATGCTTCAACCCCAGATTCTATTACTATTATCAAGTTTGTCAGTACTGCTTTAGGAATAGTTGCCCTGCTTGTTTCAGTTGGGATAGGATTATGGAAAGGAAAATCCTGGGCGAGAACTACAGCAATAATCATCTCAGGTTTGGCGCTTATAGGGCCCATTCTCGCAGTTACAGAGCGTATGGGTATCACTCATATCCTACAGAAAGACCCCCTGCTACTTCAGGACAACCCGCTTTGGAGGTTTGTGGCTCGTGGCTACAAAACCATAATATTTGACTGTTTAGTCGCTTTAACCGGGGCATATCTATTCTTCAGTCAAAGAACAAAGAAAGTCAAGAAAGTCTAAGGGGGAGAGCTTATCTTTTCACCTTAAAGAAGAGTAGCCCCACAGCTGCGAGCGCCACCGCCCCAAGAACAATGCCTGTTTTGAGGCCTGGCCGTTTGTCTGTATCATACGAAGGTGGCGCCGTGACGGCTCCAGTAGGAAAAAGTTGAGCGGCTTTGGGAGTGGTACTATTCAAGGGAACCGATTTTTCAATCGTGGGGAGCTCTGGCTCTTCTATCTCTTCAATAAACGAGGCAAGAACACTGATATTCGCAATCAGCTCATCAGGCGTCTTCCTGCCCTCTTTCCACAGCCTCACTTTCAGCTTGTACTCTCCTTCGTCAGCGTTCTCAACGATAAGGGGCAAAAACAGCGTGCGCCCCCCTCCCGCTTGAAGGACAAAGCTCACGTTCCGTTCCTCGTTGTAGCGCTTGCTTGCGCGATAGACATAAGCCGAGACAGAGACCGCGATTTCCTTTCCGGGATTGAAGAGCGTCACACGCACGCTGAACGGCTCGCCGATAGCAATCTCTTCTGGAACGTCGCCTATCTCGAAGGAAAATGAAGGGGAAGAAGGTTCCAGTTCCAAGGACTCAGCGCTCTTCTCTTCTTTTTGGGCAGGAGTTGAAGGGCAGTCAATCTCTATTTCGCGCGTTTCCCGCTTCCCGAATCCCTCGACAACTAGTGTTCCTGTCCCGTCTTTGCATTCTTTCAGCGTCACGGGCAGCGTCGCTTTTCCCGAAGAGAACATCGAGAACCACACTCTCGCCTCAGATGTCAGCTTATTCCCGCCAAGCTCAATCCACGCTCTCATCGTGTCCTCGCTGCTGTTTCCCCGCGAAACCTCGATGACAACGCTTCCGGAACTCACCATGCGTTCCGGAAATGAGGTAATAGCGAGAGAACTGGAAGGGTCAGGCGTAGGAGCGGGCACATACAGCAGCGCGGAAACAGCGTTATTTCCAAGATTCTCGTCGCACGCCACGCTTAAGTTGGCCCACGCGAAGTAACCGCCAGGAGTTAGAGAAGGCGCATAGGACGCGGACGTGAATCGCGTAGACGCTTCTTCCTCCAGCGTCGCGTAGCTCTTTACCGGGCTTCCAGAGAGGTCGTTCACGCCATGCGCCAGCGCAATCTCGGCTGCCCCGCCCTCTACCTTCGTCGCTCTCCACTGCCATTCTAGGCGCTCTCCGGCCAGCGTATCCGCGACGAGTTCCAGGCTCCAGTCACATGCGGTAGCGTTCCTCAGCGCCCTTCCGGGAGTCCCGCCGGGAAGGGAATCTTCCCAAGCTTCTTCCCCCACACCATATCCCGTTAACTCTTTTCTCTCCAAGGAGGTGTTTTCCGGAGCCCAGTCGCCATACACAACAATATCTTGGATCTCCCCTTTCGCGTCGCGCAAGATTAACGTTTCTCCGTCGTTGGATAGGCTGCTCTTGAACGCGTAACTTGCGTTGAATCCATATCTGTCAAAAAAGTCATTGTCCTCTCCCACGTCGGAGGGAGTGCGCGCGGCAACTACAAATCCGTTTATCGTGGTGTTCGGCGGGAAGGTCAGGTTCGCGCCTTCCACCGTCCAGCCCCCGATGTCCCCGGTTCCCCACAATTCTAGATACTCGAAATCAAACTCGTTGCCCGCGGGATTGTACATGAGTTCGCTTATCACGACGGCCTGCGCGCAGGGCGACAGCAGCACAAGGCAGAGCAGCCATTTCATCTTCTTATTGAAGGTCCGCTCCCTAATATGTCTGCCATCGGAAAATCCGCAAGAGTTCCGGAAAAAGAAACACCCAGCCGGAAAAAAAGCTCGTCTTTAGGCTATCTTCGTAATTCTATCGGCGTCGCAGTACTGCGTTTACTCCAGATTTCTAAGCAAAAGGAGCTTAACTACCTCACTTATTCAATACTCAATGTAGCGGGTATCGTCGTGTATCCATACTCTTTCTCCACGAGCAAAATATCAGTATGGATAATCTGGCCAGCGAAAGCGCTGCGCAAGTCTCTAAGTTCTTGGTAGAGATCTTCAATGCGGGGAAGCTCAAAATCCAGTTCCACGTCCCATTCCCCAATGCACTCAACCAGATTGATAAGGTGGGGCCTTGTTTGGCAATAAGAAACGAAGGTCTCTCGTAATTTAGGGGTGTAATAGCGAAAGTAAACCAGTACTTTAAACGCTGAGAATCCAATGGTATCTAAATTCAAGGAGATATTGTGCATATAGATAACTCCCTGCTTAGAGAATCTTTTAAGTTTGTGTACTACGGTCAAAGCGTCGAGCTCGGTTTCTTGGGAAATCTCCTTTACAGTCAATCTGGAGTTCATTGATAGAAGTTTTAGCATCTGAAGTTCAGTCGTAGTCAAATTGAGAGGCAAAAAGTCAGCGACCCATTGATGGACTTCTTTATGCTTCCCTCCTACAAGATAATCCCTGCCGAAGTGTGTAATTTCCGTAGTGGTGGAGATGCTCCTTTTAACAATATGGGGGCCCAGATCGGAGAGGATTTTCATTTTAAGGATGTTAAACTTTTTGACATTATTTGTCATCACTCCTATGATAAAATCCCAGCTTCCATTTACTTTTGCGGACCAATGACTCGGCAAGGTTTCAATAACTGAGGCAATCTTTTGGACATCTTCCTCGGTCACGCTCTGAAGCTGTAAAAATATCTTGTAAGGGGTGAGCCCAAGCGTCGACGGGCGCATAAGGGTGACAAAGTTGCGTATCACGTTACCTTGTTTCAGGCGATGAATGCGAAAATCTACGGTTGTCCTGCTTCTTCTAATTTTTTTAGCTAATTGGACCAGACTTTGACGAGAGTTTCGATCTAACTCATAGAGAATCTTTTTGTCTAGAGCATCAAGTTGCATATTTTTAGTTAATAATGATAGTATATATTTAATTATTCCTATAAATGACAAGATTATACTAATTATATTGATATATCTATAAATCATTAGTCAGCGTATGAACGCTAATGCGGTTATCCCTCTCGAGATAAGAAACAGCGGTATCCACCGGCGGGGCCTATTCAGTAACCTTACTATTCCTAGTGGAAGCGAGTTTTATACTGCCGTTCCACAAGCAGTAACCCCAGAAAACGGTCCATGTATCGCCTGCGTCGGGTTTCCAAGCCTAGAATTTGAGTTGTATATGAGCGATAGATTCATCGATCGCATCAATCATAGTCCTGAACCTAACACAAGACTAGATATTGAAAAATTTCCACCGGTTCTTAGGTCATTACGGAACATTGGCCCGGGAGAGGAAATCACTTGCGATTATAGGAAGACGGAGCCTGATAGTTTTCTATTCCGCAAAAAGGAGAAAATGTAGGATAGGATCTTTCCACTCTTTACTCAACCGCTTCAAAATAAGGTATCCGATTCCCTATCGGAAAGAGATTTCACCATTCTGAAATGCTCATAAAAGTTTAAGTAGCCTCAGCGAAGAGAAAGCGCAAGAAGGGGGACTACCATGGGATTTTTCGGGTTTGGAAAAAAGAAACAACAGGAAGAGATGCTTGACATTCCGCCGCCTCCGCCAATGGAAGGCATGCCGGCGCAGAGACAGGACAGCCACGATATGCCTGATTTCGGCTCGTTCCCTCCGATGGGTCAGGACACCCATGACTTCCCAGAGATGCATGATTTGCCCCCCCTGCACGATGATTTTCCACCGACAATGCATGACGATTTCCCTCCGATGAACACTCAACCCGACCAGCGGCAGCCTGATTTGTCGCGCAAGTCCTTCGCTGAATTGTTCGCCCCTAAGCAGGAGAGCTGGGCGCCTTCCATGTCGCAGATGTCTTCATCTCCGCCGCCGATGCCATCAATGCCCCCTCCTATGCCTCCGCAGGCTCCAAGCATGCAGAGGATGGCTTCCTCAAGGCCGCTATTCGTTGAGATTGGCAAGTATCGCGAAGTCATCAAGGAACTGAACACCATCAAGAAGAGCCTCCGCGAGACCGACGCTGAAATTAAGGAGCTCGTCACTGACATCGAAGACGAGGAGCGCACCTTCACCAAGCTCAACAAGGGGCTTCAGGACGTCGAGGCGAAGCTCTCGGATCTTGAGACGTGCCTCTTCGTGCAGGAATAACCATGGCAATGCCTGTCTTTGTCAAGATTCACCAGCCTGCCGATTTGCAGAACACGGTGGATGCGCTGCGTATGCGCATCGAGGAGGCGCGTGACACGATGGCGCATCTCGATTCTCTTTCGCTCGATGAGGCGGCGAAGATGCACGAGTGGGACCAGAAGGCGGAGGCCATCGCTGAGCGCATTGAGAGCATGCTCACTATTTTGCACATGCCGGAGAGGGTCTGATGGCCAAGAAGCTCAATCCCCGGCCCAAGCAGGACGATTTCTTCGTTTCCATCTCAGATCCATCAGGGGTTCAGGTGCCGCTGCTGGAATCCCGGCGCGATTTACTCAACAGTATGCGTCTCTTCGCCCAGCTCAAAGACATTCGCAGGCAGAAGAGTGCCTACAAGGCAAAGCTGAGAAAGCAGGTCGGTGAGATTACCCGCCATATCGCGGACATCCGCTCTTCCATCCCCGACGTCACGCTCGAAGAGGAGCCGTCATTGCCTTCATCTCCGCGAGTCGCGGAAGTCAAGCAGGACAGGCAGCCTGTCACCGACCTCGGAAAGATTGAGGACGGACTCAAGGACATTGAGGCGAGACTGGCGAAACTGAAGTGAATCTTTAAAAACTGCTTCTTATTTCTTAACCTTCTTACGCGGGGATTCCGGAGCGGTCAAACGGAGCAGACTCAAGATCTGCTGGCCCAGCGCCTTCGCAGGTTCGAATCCTGTTCCCCGCAGCCTTTTTACTTCGTAAAAATGCTGGCGAAAATGGTGCGGCTTTCAGCCGCACGCCAGACACTCTCAGCTTTCCAAATGTCTGGAATGCGATTCTTCCCGATTTGATGTTTCTTTGTGAGGCTATAGCTTTTTAAATTCCTGCAGTGTTCTTCTCCTTCCATCCAACGCGGGGATGGCAGAGCGGTCAAATGCGATAGGTTCAGGGCCTATTTCCTTAGTGGATACGCAGGTTCGAATCCTGCTCCCCGCATTAATTTATCTCTTCGCGCTCTTCCACATCGTCTCGAAATAAGTGCGGAAAGACAAGGCCGCTTCCTTGCTCCGAACGCGAATCAATACAGGTTTCTTGAGAATCATGACAAACAACACGGTGTCTTTGTATAAATCGACCTCCATGAAGGTCTCCTGCGCCTGGTAGCGGATTTCATGGCGCTTGCTCTTCTCGAAGTATTCCGTTTGCGGCTTGTAGCCCCGGCCGCTCTCGTTGAAAATGATTTTAATCTTAAATCCACGCTTCTCCCATCGAGGGTACATTTTAGCCCAGAATCGGTCCGTCGCCTTGATGTCTTCCCCCAAGCTCACGCCGAAAATGTAGCACATATCGCCCTTTCCTAGGGCTTCCGTGAGGTCGCCATAGCAGGTTCCCATGCCTTCCCACCCATAGAAGACTTCAACGTCCATTTTTTCCTTGGTGTTTTGATACTTGAGAAGGAGCTGGGGGATGAGCGAGTCAACGAGGCGTTTCTCCTCGAGAATCTCCTGTTCTTTCTTCTCGACAAATTCCCTGAGCCGCCTCGGGTCAGCGGCGCTAAAATGGAGCACGCCGTTCTTCTTAACGCTCGAGATGACTCCTTTCTCCAGCAGCCTATTCGCGACATCATAGATTTTAGACGGCGACACTCCTGACTTCTTCGCGAGCTGGGTGCGCGTCGTCTCCCCTAATTCGAGCAATGCCTCGTAAATCTTGATTTCTCCGTCTGTGAGCCCAATGCTCTTGAGTTCCGCGAGCGCCATACGCTCTCAAATCTCCCCGGGTATTTGAATCTTGCTATAGTTGCCCCCTAGAGGGACACCTAGATATAAAAGGAATACGAAACTACCGAAGGATGACAAAAAAGTGACTCCATGAAAAAAACACTCTTAGCGTTGGCCCTCGCCGCGGCCAGCTGCGCGACACCACAATTCACCAACCAAACCGCGCTCAGCTCCGCTTACATGCTGCGTGGGCAGGACTTGAGCGGCGGCAAGCCTGTTGTGCAGGACACGCTCGTCGCAACCTCGGGTCCCGTCTCTGTTATCGCGTTCGGCAACTACAACACCCAATCAAGGAGGACTGATGAGGCGGATCTTACGCTCAACTACGATGTAACCGTAGGCGACCGATTAAGGCTCTCACCTAATCTCGCTTATTTGACGTTTCCTAACACCCCCCTTCACCACCGGACTGAGCTTGCAGTAAAAGCGACGCTTGACGAAACGTACAGTCTCAATATCGTCCAAGACCTCGACAACAAAGAGGGATTCAGGAGAGGCACCTACGTCGAAGCGGGAGCGAAGAAGCAATTCGATTTCCTTGGTCTCCATCCCGTCGCTGACATCGCTGCCGGCTGGGAGAACCATTTCCTCTCGAATCAGACAGGTTTCCGCCACCTTGATGGAGGAATAGGGGTGCCATTCTCGCTCCTAGAAAGAAAAGTCGGAGACAAGATGGAAAGCATCATAACACTGACTCCAGGCATCCGACGCACCTTCTCCCTCAACGACAAGGCCGCAAACGACCAGCTCTACGGCGGCCTGACGCTAGAAATCAAGTTCTGAAACCCATGAGCGGCGAACCCAAATCCAACTTGATGGAGCTCATTGAACTGCTCGGACAAGCGTCCGCGGAATCAGGCGCGGTTAGTCTGCTCTATGAGGCGGCGAAAGGGTCTGATGGAAAGTTCGGACCCAATACCCATCTCAGAAGAGATTTCATCGCTCTTGAGCGGGTCTTGGGCCTGGGTGCGAATGAGCACCGTACCCTTACGGCCTCTCTTGGAATCCTTTCCTATGAATCGTTTGTCCAAGCCGTAAAACGAGCGTATCTCGATGGTGTTGTCACTAGTGCCCACGATGGGCGGAATATCGAATTCGGCCTGTTGGAATTTGTCGAGGACATGCAGCGCTTTGGCGTGACGGATCAAGAGATTGCAGGTCACATCGCCACGAGTCTTGAGTATCGCATTGTCGAAGGGTTCGCCTTTGATAGCCTCCATGAGTGTGTTACTATCCCTTTCGTCAAAGCAGGCTCAGGGAAACTGGTAGTCAAAAAAAAATTGAATGCCATCCAGAAAGATCCCACAGCGTTCAGACCGAACCAAGAGGCCAGGAAGGTAAGCCGCTGGAACGCACACTATGCGCCGCACATCGATAGCATGTACGGAAAGCATCTCGATACAGCAGGGGCAATCCTGCGTGTTGATGACATTTATGGCATCGCGAGAATCAACGCTGCGATGGACCGGGAATTCCGACCTTCTGATGTTGCGGGATGGGAAGCAATGTCCTTCGATCCTTTTTGCAAATGGTGGCATCCGGACCGGCTTTCCCAAGAAGGAAATGAAGGAAAGTACCGGGCATTGCTAGAGAAGCGCATTGCGCTCGTCAAAACGATTCCGGGTATTGAAGGCCCCTACGACCGCGCCGTCCAGCTTGCCTGGCTTGACATCCTCCTCTCCGTTCCACCTCAAAATACAGTCGGAGAGAATGCAATCTACGCATCCGAGCTCTATCGGTCGATGTTTGCCATTGCCCAAGCGATAAACGCTCCAAGAGAGGCACTCGAGCAGATGCGGGCTAAATCGAATGAGCGCTACCATCTGGACCTCGGACGCCTTGCCAAACCTTAATAAACCCATCAATCTCCTTCTCGACATGAACATCTACGCAGTGGGCGGCTACGACCAGATTGGCGGAAACATGACCGTTGTCGAGGTCGGCGACGAGGCAGTCATTCTCGATATGGGTCTCTATCTGGAGCCCTACATCCAATACACAGACGACTTGGAGTTCGAGGCCATCAAGCTCGAAGACCTCAAGAAAATCGGCGCAGTCCCAGACGACAGCATCATCCTTCCCATCAAAAAGAAAATCAAGGCCATCGTTCCGAGCCACGCGCACCTCGACCACGTTGGCGCGATTGTCCATATGTCGAATCAGTACGACTGTCCCATCATATGCACGCCCTTCACAGCCGAAGTCATCAAGGCCATCGCGAGGGACGAGAAAATCCAGCTCAAGAATCCCGTTAAGGCCGTGCCCCCGAACGGCACCTACAAGCTCACAAACAAAATCACGCTTGAGTTTGTCCACGTCACCCATTCAACTCCTCACACCGCGATGGTCTGCCTCCACACACCCGAAGGCAAGGTCATGTACGCGAACGACTTCAAGCTCGATAACTCCCCTGTTTTAGGCAAGAAGCCGAACTATGAGCGATTAAAGGAGCTCGGCGATGAGGGCATTAAAGCGCTTATCTGCGACTCGACAAGAGCCCTACAGCTTGGCAAAACTCCTTCAGAGGAAGTCGCGAAGCAGATGCTCAAGGATGTCATGCTCGGCACCGAATCAGCGGGAAAAGCCATTGTCTTCACCACGTTTTCAAGCCATATCGCGAGATTGAAATCAGCGGTCGAGTTCTCCCATCAATTAGGGAGGAAAGTCGTCATCCTCGGAAGAAGCTTGGGCAAATACATCGAAGCCGCTGAAAATGTTCACCTCGTTGACTTCTCAAAAACCTGTGAAATCGTGCGATACGGCAAGCACATCAAGAAGAGACTTCAAGAGATTCAGCGCTCCCCGGAAAAATACGTGATGATTGTCACAGGTCACCAGGCGGAACCGAAAGCAACTCTCAGCAAAATCGCGAGAAAAGAACTCCAGTTCCGCTTCGGTAAAGAGGACCACATCATCTTCTCCTGCGGTGTCATCCCGACAGCCATCAACCAGGAGAATCGCCACCGCCTCGAGCAGGACCTCAAGGACATGGGAGTCAGAATATTCAAGGACATTCACGTCTCAGGCCACGCTGCAAGAGAGGATTTAAGGGACTTGCTCGGTCTGCTGCGGCCAAAGAATCTCATTCCAGCCCACGGCGAACTCGACATGCGCATGGCTCTTGCCAGCCTCGCGGTCGAGAAAGGGTACAAGATGAACCAGAACATCCACCTCCTGCACAATGGTGGGCATTTGACGCTCAAATAGGCGCGCTCCTTTAGGAGCAAAACAAAAAGCATTTATATAAACGCAAACTCTGGAATAAGGGGGAAAAATGAAATTAACACTTGCGGAGCCGAGCTATCTGAAGGAAAGCATCGCTATCATTTCTGAACTGGTCAACGAGGCCCGCTTCAAGGTCACCAAGAACGGCCTTGAGATGGTCGCGATGGACCCGGCGAACGTCGCCATGGTCATTTTCAAGCTCCTCAGCTCTTCTTTCACGGAGTATGATGTCAAGGAAGAGGCCGAGATGGCCATCAACCTGCAGAACCTCAAGCAGATTCTCAGGCGCGCGAAGCCCAACGACACGCTCACGCTCGAATTGCTGGAAAACAAGCTCAGCGTCCAGCTCCGCGGTAAGACGGTAAGGACCTTCAGCCTGCCCATCATCGAGCTCGAGGACCGCGAGCAGCGCGTTCCCGATTTGAAATTCCCAGTCAATATCACGATGCCCTGCGATGTCCTGAACGATTCTGTCGAGGACGCCTCTATTGTCGCCGAATCTCTCGCGTTCGAGGCCGAGCCCAAAAAGCTTCACATCTTCGCCCAGGGCGACCTCTCCCATGTCAAGGTCGACATCGAAGAGGACGACAACACCAAAATCGAGGCGGAAGTGAAGGTGCGCTCCAAGTACAGCATCGAGTATCTCAAAAAGATGGTCGCTGGCTCCAAGCTCTCAGAGAAGGTCAGCATCCACTTCAATAAGGACTATCCATTGCGCCTCGATTACACCGAAGTGGACAAGGTACAGCTCAGCTTCATTCTCGCTCCGAGGGTTGAGAACGACTGATTTTTCGGATGCCTGATATTCTTAACGCTTCAAACTCTTTTTTAGGATCACTACCCAAAAGAATATATAGTTCAAGGGTAAGGAGCGTGACGAGGGAACGCCTATGACTTTTGCAGATGAACTGATAGCGCGCGTCAGCGCGCACCTTGATGCGCTAAGAGGATTGAAGCCGCTGGAAATAAAAGCGGTTATAAAAGAATTAAAAAAAGAGAAAGCGGTATGGGCGCTGCTCCCTTCAGGAAACCAGGCATACTTGGAAAACGCATTGAAAAGTTCAAACGACGAGTACCTGCTCGGCGCTATCCCCCATCTTGTCCGGGCCCTGCCTCATCGCTTGGGATTCATCGCCAGCCAAGCGGGGCATCAGGCCATCGGTGATCCTATTTTTGATGGAATTATCACAGGAAGGCTGCGGCTGGAGCAGCTGAACCCGCAACAGCTCGTGAAGTTCATCACGGAATTTCATAAAAGTAAAAAACTTTCGAGCGCTGAACAGGATTCCTGGTTTAGCGGTCACAGAAAAACAATAGCGACCTGGCTTGAGACGTACGAGCGAAAACGTACGAAGAGTGCGTCCGAGGCAGAGGCGTATATCGCTGAGAAGAGGGAGAAAATTATCAACCTCTTCACAAAAGCTATTCTCCCTAACCTGATGGGGCGTATAGCAAGAGGAGAAATTTAGTAATCCCTCCTTTGCGCACTCACAAGTAAAAAACAGGTTAGCGTAAGTTCTATATACCCCCTAGAATTCTTCCGCTTATGGACCAAAGGCGCCTCGGCATCATCACGCTCATCATCGGCCTGCTTGCGATAGCTTCCCTCTTTGTCGTCAAGCAGAAGGAGGATTTCTACATCAAGGAAGTGATGCTCCTCAACAACCAGTCCTGCTTCCTTGAGGACGGCACCTGCCTGCACGCGGACAGGGACTTCACGTTCTACCTCGTAGGCGCCATCGTCGCGGCCTCCCTGCTTGTCCTTGGCGCCTATCTATTCTTCTTCGACAAGTCTCAAAAGCAGCTCGAGAAGCAGACCGCTCTTGTCTCCGAGCAGAACGTCGCAGTGGCGCAAGCCCTAGAAGCGGCGAAAAAGCAGGAAACAGAGAAAGACGAGTTCCTGGCCTTCCTTTCAGGTTTCACGTCAGACGAGCAGACCATTCTCAAGGCCATCAAAGAGCAGGAAGGCATCCAGCAGTCCACGCTAAGATTCAGAACAGGTCTCTCAAAGACGCAGCTCTCCCTAATGATTTCAGAATTGGAAAAGCGCGGCATCGTCTCCAAGAAGGAAGCGGGCAAGACGAACGAGTTATACCTGATTCGCAAGTTCTGAGGGCAAACTTATTATAGTCTATCCCCTAAAGAAGGCATATGGCAGCCCTCAAACCCCTTACCGTCGCATTGGCCACTGGTAGCACCGCGTCGATTCTTTCGCTCGTCTGTTCTGTCTTGGTCGGAACCTCCCCTGTAATGATGCAGCGCATGGCGGGAGTAATCATGCATAGTTTCGCCGTCGTTCCCTCCTACAATCTCACAGCGGGGGGAATCGTTGGAGGCTTGGTGCTCTGGTTTGTCATGGGTGGCGCTGCCGGCCTGGTCTTCGCCTGGCTCTACAATCTATACTCAAAGAAGCTCGGCTAAATTTTGCCGTTTTAAACGTTCCGGGACAATAATTCAGGCATCTTGAACGCTTAAAGGCCCCCTTTGCCGACGAACGTTATTAATAAACCCCCCTTCTCCCAAAAGGCTATGGAAAACGACAAAACCCTGATGTGGGCGCTCGTCATCATCATTTCTATCCTCTTTCTGTTTGGCGGTTGGGGGATGGGGGGCATGATGGGATTCGGGCTGGCGGCTCCGATAATGCTTGTCTTTTGGGCGCTCGTCATTTGGATGATTGTCTCGCTTGTGAACAAGCCAACAGAAAAAATGAGATCTCCTAAGCAAATTCTTCAGGAACGCTATGCGAAAGGCGATATCACAAAAAGCGAATATGAAGAAAAGAAAAAAGAACTTGAAAACTGAGGCAGACCATGAAATCAACTATCACCGTCAAAGGCATGCATTGCAAGAGCTGCGAGATGCTTCTTATTGACAGCATTGGAGACCTCAACGGAGTCACGTCCGTCAAAGCCGATTACAAGAAAGGCAAGGTCGACGTTAATTTTGAGGCCCCAACAACGCTCTCAGATATCAAAGAAGTGATTATCAAAGAGGGATATACATCATGAAATCCACAATTTACGTTCCGGATATCGAGTGCGACAGCTGTGTCAAGGTCATCGACCGCAAGCTCAAGGAGCTGCAAGGCATTGAGGGAATTGAATTCAAGCCCGACGCTATCGAAGTCGCGTTTAATGAGGCGCTCCTCAAGCCGGAAAACATCGTCACCATGATTAAGAACTCTGGCTTTCGCGCTTCGACAGAGCCCTTTGACCGAAAAACAATAACGGAGCGCTTCCGGGATTTCCGCGAGAACCGCCACAAGTACGCCATCGAGTGGCAGGGCGTCAAGTACACGTTCTACACCCTCTTCATCCTTATCGCCTTTGAACTGCTCCTCTACAGCGCCTTCTTCCGCGGCATCCCTAATTTCTGGCAAACGTACGGCATCTGGCTGTTCTACCTCAATCTCAGCATCGTCACCATCGGCGCTGCGCTGTGGCATTTCAAGGCGTATCGCGCGAAAGTCACCTGCATGGTAGGCATGATGATAGGCATGATTATCGGCATGCAGGCGGGCATGATGGTCGGAGCCATTATCGGCGCGACCAACGGATTTTTCGTCGGCGCCATGACGGGAATGCTCCTCGGCGTCGGTGTCGGCGCGATTGCCGGCAACTGCTGCGGCATCATGGGAATTCTGCAGGGCATGATGGCGGGACTGATGGGCGGCACCATGGGTCCGATGATTTCGCTCATGATGTTTTCGGACAATCTGCACATCTTTATGCCCTTCTACATGGCTATCAACATCCTCATCCTGGCGGGATTCTCGTATATGGTCATTGAAGAAGTAGTAGAAAACAGGAAAGTCGAGCGCAAGCCCGTGGACTTCCAGCTGTTCGCGGCAGTCAGCCTTATCGCTTCAGCGGGGCTCACGCTCTTGATGCTGTACGCGCCGAAATCGGCGTTTTTGGGGTGAAAACATGAAACAAATTATAATGGGCATCGCGTTCCTGCTCCTCATCGGAGTGAGCGCTGTTGCCGTAAAGAATGTCATCGATGGAACCACTTTCGGGCCAGGGGACCTCGTCAGGAATGTAGCGGCGGCCCAGCCATCCAATGCAGGCAATGCGGGCGACGCGATCACCGTCAATGTGCGCATCCAGGACGGCTACAAGTACGTGATGACTCCTTCGACCATGCAGGTAGGCCAGAACGTGCGCCTGGTCTTCGACATGAGCACAGTTAAAGGATGCATGCGCTCAGTCAATATCCCGGCGTTCAATATCCGCAAATCGCTTTCAGAGCGCGACAACGTGATTGAGTTCACGCCCGATAAGGCCGGAGAGTTCAAGATTGCCTGCTCGATGAACATGGGCCGTGGAACGTTCACGGTCACAGGAGACGCGGGCGCGCCAGTAGTGAACGCCGATGACAGTATTAACCAAGTGCAGGGCGGCGGAAGCTGCGGCTCAGGAGGCTGCGGATGCGGCGGAGCGTAATCTTCATCATCGGGGCGCTGGCGGTGCTCATTGTAGCCTGCTCTCCTCTCAATGATGATTCGAAATTTAGAATTGACAGCCTCTATGAGCACACGCTTATCATGGAGGAGCTCTCAACCCCAGAGCTCCTGCGGGAAATCGGTCTCGACGCGACACAGCTCGACAAGCGCCAAGGCATGTCGTATGACGACAAGCTCGCGCAGCTCGAGGCTGCGATGGGCGAGCGCTCAGAAGGAAATTACAACGCAAGAATTGAAAGATTGGAAAAGCGCATGAACCAGATGATGCAGTTCTGGGCGCAGAAGGGTGATTTCACATGAAAAAAATCGTACTCGATATCAAAGGCATGCACTGCGCGAGCTGCGCGACGCTTATCAATCGCGCCCTCTCGAAAGTTGAAGGCGTGAAAACAGCCAACGTCAACATCGCCACAAATAAGGCGACCGTCGAGTTCGAGGAAAAGAAGACCGAAGCGGCAGCTCTCATCGGCGCCATCAAAAGCAAGGGCTACGATGCCCTGGAAAGTTCCGGTGCGGTCGACCCAGAGCAGGACGCGAGAAATCGCCAGCAGGAGCTCGCGAAGGCATGGAAACTCTTTCTCTTCTCTTTAGCGTTCACCATCCCCGTCTTCGCGCTCTCCATGTTCATGATTGAGGGGTTCATGCAGAAAGATATTGTCATGTGGATTCTTTCAACCCCTGTCCAATTCGGCGCGGCCTGGCACATGTATCGCAGCGCCTTCACCGCCCTGCGCGGCAAGAGCGCGAACATGGACACGCTCATCGTCCTCGGCACGTCAGCGGCGTATTTCTACAGCGTCTACGCGGTCCTGGCAGGCATCGAAGGCACCTATTTCGAGGTCGCCGCCGTTCTTATCACCATCGTCCTATTCGGCAGATGGCTCGAAGCGAGGGCCAAAGGCAAGACCAGTGAGGCCATAAAGCGCCTCATCGGCCTCAAGCCTAAGACTGCGACCGTTCTCAGAAAAGGCAAGGAGATGAAGATTCCGGTCGATGACGTGCAGGTCGGAGATTTGGTCATCGTCAAGCCAGGCGAGAAAGTGCCCGTGGACGGCATCGTGCACGAAGGCCACTCATCAATTGACGAGAGCATGGTCACAGGCGAGAGCATGCCCGTGGAAAAGAAAGAAGGCGACGCTGTCATCGGCGCGACTATCAATAAGCACGGCCTGCTCACCATCAAGGCGACAAAGGTTGGCGCGAACACCACGCTCGCACATATCATCCGCCTCATCGAGGAGGCGCAGGGCAGTAAAGCGCCCATTCAGCGCTTCGCCGACGCGGTCTCCGCGTATTTTGTTCCTGTCGTGCTTTTGATTGCGATAGGCACCTTCGTCACCTGGTATCTGATTTCAAAGGATTTCCAATTCTCCTTGATTATGAGCGTCTCGGTTCTCGTCATCGCGTGCCCCTGCGCGTTAGGCCTCGCGACGCCGACAGCGATTATGGTCGGCACCGGGAAAGGAGCGAAGTATGGCATCCTCATTAAAGGCGGCGAGGCTTTAGAGACCGCGCACAAGGTCACGCACGTCATCCTCGACAAGACCGGGACCATCACCAAGGGCAAGCCCGAGGTGACTGACCTAGTCTCTATCTCCGGCATCAGCGAGAAAGAACTGCTGACCGTCGCGGCGTCGCTTGAGAAAGGCAGCGAGCACCCCCTGGCGGAAGCGATTGTCAAGGCAGCGGCCAAAAGAAAGCTCGTCCTCCAAAAGGTCTCAGGCTTCAAGGCCATCCCTGGCCATGGCATCGAGGCCTCGCTTGGAAAGAGCAAGTACCTGCTCGGCAACGTCAAACTCATGAAGGGAATCCCGCTCAAAGCGCATGAGAAGAACATTCACGCGCTTGAGGAGCAGGGCAAAACCGTCATGATGCTCGCCCAAGGCAAGAAGCTCGTAGGGTTGGTCGCTGTCGCGGACACGATGAAAGAGACATCTCCCGAAGCCATCAAGGAATTCAAGAAGATGGGCATCGACGTCTACATGATTACCGGCGACAACACCAGAACCGCGAAAGCCATCGCTGACAAGCTCGGAATCAAGTATTTCGCGGAAGTCCTCCCAGAGGATAAGGCGAACTACGTCAAGAAACTCCAGAAAAAAGGCACCGTAGCGATGGTGGGCGACGGCATCAACGACGCTCCGGCTCTCGCGCAGGCAGACATCGGCGCTGCGATGGGCTCAGGCACTGACGTCGCGATGGAGTCCGGCGACATCGTCCTGATGAGGGACGATTTGAGGGACGTCGCGAAGGCGATTAAGCTCTCGCGCCAGACCATGTCCAAAATCAAGCAGAACATGTTCTGGGCACTGGTCTACAACATCCTCGGCATTCCGATAGCGGCAGGAGTCCTCTACTCCTCGACCGGATGGCTCTTAAGCCCCATCATCGCGGGCGGCGCGATGGCGCTCTCTTCGGTGAGCGTCGTCTCGAACTCATTGTTATTGAGGGCGAAGAAATTGTAGATTGTAGGGATTAGCTTTTCGCCACATACCAGGGGCACGCATGATGGCCGGGACCCGAGGAATGCAAATACAGCATGGGGACGGGAGTCGCTTCTGCAATAGGTCGTTGAATCGCAGGGTCGCTATAAGACGCGAACACTCTTTCCGGTCTTTGGAGCTGCGTAAGGAAATCCAATTCTATTAAGGTGTATAATCGGGCAGCAACCTCGGCTGAAGTCCCGCGTTTGACCAGCTGGGAATGTTTCGCAGATGCATCTGTAGCTTTTTTCCTGAACGCTTCCTGCCTGAATAGCGTCTGGGTTTTTTCTCGTAAGGCGGGGTCGCCGATATGTTCCAGGTGCGATGCTATATTGGAGGTACAGGGAACTCCGGCAGTATAGCTATCGCTGAGAAAAACAAAAGAGAGGTCGTATGTCAAAGCGAGGGAGCGGATATCGTTTCCATATTGCCGGCAGGCATCACGGTCTTTTCCGTTAGCAACTTGGTGGTGAGTATCACAGAAAAGGACGCATATTTCAAGAGCTGTCGCGCCTTTCAACAGTTCCTTTGTTTCCCCAGCAAGGCCAGAAAGATGTTCAAGAGCTTCGCGGTCTGCTTCATCCACGCGGCCAGAAGGAGACTCTTTTGACCCGCCCCAAAGCAGAAAGAGCTCCGAAGCGCTCTCAGAACGTAGAACTCTCTGAATATGGGCGGGCAAAGTGGGTTTCTCGCGAGAGTATCTGTTCGACGTGAGGATTCGATACGCTGTTCGGGAGTTGTGCATAGGGAAAGAAAGAATGTCACCCGGCTCAAAAATGATTGTTGTATATTCTTACACAACATTCTTATATTTAGTGAACATCCTGACTTTATGGAAATCGAAAAACTGGTAGCATTAGGATTCACCCGGCGCGAGGCGGGCGCATACCTTGCGCTCCTAGAACTCGAAGAGGCCAAGGCAGGCGAAATCGCAACACAGGCAAAAGAAGACCGGACAAACATCTACGACTCTCTCCGAAGTCTGATAAAGAAAGGCATCGTCAGCTCTGTCCTGAAAGGGAATAAAACATATTACCGAGTCTCTCCTCCCGAAAAGCTCAGGCGTTCCATCGAGGAAAAAGAAAAGGTTCTCCAGGAACTGCTTCCTGCTCTCGAAAGGCGCTATCGTTCGCATAAGCCACGGCCCACAGTTGAGTCTTATGAAGGGAAAGAGGGAGTCAAGGCGATTCTCAGCGACATCCTTGAGGAAGGGAAACCCTTCGTTTGTTTCGGGGCTACCGACAAGGCAGCGGAGCTTCTGCCGGAGTATACGCAGCGTTACTTAGCTATACGTGAACGGAAAAAGATTCACGCGCGGCAGCTGTACACCGAGGGCGGCAAAGTCCTGGAAAGCCCGGTTTCCGAGTTCAGGGCGCTCCCGAAGGAGTACGCAAGCCCTGCCACGACTATCATCTATGGCGACAAAGTGGCAATTTTCATGTGGTTCGTCACTCCTCTGACCGTTGTCCTCATCAAAAGCAAGGAGGCGGCAAAAGCGTACAAGAGCCACTTTGAATTCATGTGGAAGAGCGCATAGATTGTTTATTCTTAGTCAGGGTGATACCGAAAGCTCGGCTTTCGGGATTGGAAAATTCTTTTCTGCTTTAATTGAATTTTCCAATACCTATAAATACCTCTTTTCCATTCTGAGGAACAGGTGAAACCATGAACTTCAAAAAAATAGTCTTTCTGGCAATCTTCCTCGTCGCCGCGTTCGCGGCGATGAACGTCAACTTCTCCCCTATCGTCGGGCAGGAGAACCAGTTCTTTACCGTCTTCCAGTTCTTCGGACCCATGGCCGGCGCCTTCCTCGGCTCTCCGTTGGGAATTATCGCGGTGTTCGGAGCCCAGCTCCTGAACCTAGTTGTCTTCGGAAAATCATTTGACCTCCTGAGCATGCTCCGCCTCCTGCCAATGCTCTTCGCGGTGTTCTATTTCGCAAACTACAAGAAAACTCGCTACTCGAATATCGCGATGATAGTCGTCCCCTTGCTCGCGATGCTGCTCTTCATCACGCACCCCGTCGCGGGCAAGGCGTGGTATTACTCGCTCTACTGGCTCATCCCACCGTTAGGCGTCCTGCTGCCTGATAAGATGAAAGGCAAGCTCGCCTTCAGAAGCCTCGGCGCGACCTTCACCGCACACGCGGTCGGCGGCGTCATCTGGCTCTACACCGTGCCCATGACCGCGTTGCAGTGGACAGCTTTGGTCCCGGTAGTTGCCGTCGAGCGCCTCCTCTTCGCCTCAGGCATCGCGGTCTCGTATGTCGTCATGAACACGCTTCTGGACAAGCTTCCCGAGAAAACCAAGGCGGATGCCCTTCAGATAGAGAAGGCGTACGTCCTCGGTTAAAATGAAGACAGAGCTCCATCCCGCGAAGGAGAGGGGCCACGTTCAGCAAGGATGGCTTGATACCTGGCACAGTTTCAGCTTCGGTTCGTACCAGAACCCAAAACGCCAAGGCTTTGGCGCTCTTCTCGTTCTCAATGACGACACTATTGCCCCAGGCAAGGGCTTCGGCTCCCATCCGCACGAGGAGATGGAGATTATCACCATTCCCATTAAAGGCAGCCTTGAGCACAAGGACAGCACAGGAAAAGGCGCAGTCTTGAAGCCTGGCGACGTCCAAGTAATGTCCGCGGGCACAGGCCTTCTCCACTCCGAATTCAACGCATCAAAGACCGAGCCGCTTCATCTCTTCCAAATTTGGATTCAGCCCTCGGATATGGCTGTCAAGCCGAGGCACGCGGAAAAACACTTCGCGTTTCCAGAAGGCAAGCTGGTAACAGTCGCAGGCCAGAAAGAAGGCCTCTTCATCAATCAGGACGCTTCTGTCAAATTAGGA
>JAUSJW010000055.1 GCA_030647105.1 Nanobdellota archaeon
GCCTAAAATCTCTAAGTTTTTAAGGTTCCATGTAATTGGTGTGTTATCCTTATTTTTCACCTCAAGCATAAAGAAAAAAAGGTTAGCGCTTTTATCCGATGAACATTCTTCACTTTTAACAGATAATGCTACATTTTCAAAGTTGTATTCCTTTGCTGAAAAATGGCTACATGCGTTTCGATTTTGCCACTCTTTTAAGGGTTTCAAATAGCCAGTATAAAGCTGAGAAAACATAATAATTCCGAGAAGTAAAATTATACCAAATCCCCAAAATAAAATGTTCCGATGCAGTTTTAGGCCCATATTAGCTCTTCTTTTTCTTCGTCGCGATATAGACCAATGTGTAAGCGAAGAGCAGCAGCGCCGCCATGCCGAAGCTGAGGAAGACCGCGCCCAGCCAGGGGATTCTCGCGACGAACTCTCCTCCGAAGTAGGTCTTGATATAAATCCAGGGAGCGAGGCCGAGCGCTGTCGCGAAAACGGCGTTGCGCATCCGCATGCCCGTGAGGCCGGCAAGGTAGCTGAAGATATCGGTAGAGGTGAGCGGATTGATGCGCAAGAAGAAGAGCGCATACGCGCCGTACTTGAGTGTGAAGGCGTCGAATTTCTCCTGCGCCTTGGGATCGATGTGCTCTTCCACGAGCCGCTTCCCGTATTTTCTCGCTAGCAGGAACGCGATAGACGCACCGATGATATTGCCGATAAGCGAGAGTGTCCCGCCCCAGAAGACCCCAAAGAGCACTCCGCCCGCGATATTGAGCACGATGGGTGAGAGTGGGGCGATAACCACCTCGAGGATAGTCAGCAGGACAAAAACGACCCAGGAATAGGCGCCGAAGTGGTTGATGAACTCGACGAGGCGGTCCATATCGGTGTTGACAAGCGAGTGGAGGACTCCTTTCTGAACATAAGAGAGGGTTGCCCACGCTATCAAAACCAGGAGCAAAACGACAAATATCCAATGGGTTCTAGCGTAGGCTGCGCCCTGATTAAGATGATGCTTCACCCGCTCCATGCCGTTTCTAAGGCGAGGAGGTATAAATAGTTTGAGATTTCGTGCCTTGCGAGTCCTCCCACAAATGTTTAAATAGAGCTTCGATTTGACACATCCCATGAGCTTCCAGAAGCCGAAAGGCACACAGGATTTCTACCCTGAGGAAATGGCGCAGCGCAACGCCGTGTTCGACGTACTCAGAAGAGTAGCCGGCCGCTATGGGTTCAAGGAGGTCAGTTCTCCCGCCTTTGAGGGGATTGACTTGCTCACTAAAAAAGAAGGGGAAGAGATTAAGCAGCAGATTTTCGTTCTTGAGAAAAAAGGCACAGAAGAGTACGGACTGCGCTTCGATTTGACTGTCCCTTTGACGCGCATGTTCATGGAGAAAGAGAAGGAGCTGCAGAAACCTGTGAAATGGTTCGCTCTCGACAGGATGTGGAGATATGAGCGGCAGCAGAAAGGCAGGCAGCGCGAGTTCTACCAGATTAGCCTTGAGCTGTTCGGCTCAGCGAGCGTGTCCGCGGACGCTGAAATTCTCTCGCTCGCCATTGACTCCCTCAAAGCCTTCGGGCTGACTGCCCGGGATTTTTATCTCAAGCTCAACAGCCGCGTGCTGCTCCAATCGCTGATCGCGCCGCTCATTGGGAAGGCTGCGGTCGAGGACGTTATCGCGGTCATCGACAAGAAAGACAAGATGCCGCCTGACGCGTTTCTTGAGGAGCTCTCAAAGCTCGGCGTCAAGGCAAAAGAGGTTTCCGCGCTCATCGCAACGCCTCTTGAGAAGTTAAAGCCCTCGACGCCAGAAGGGAAGACAGCGCTCGCGACCATCAACCAGCTACTCGAGCTGCTCGGCGGGAACCGTGAGTATGTGCGCTTTGACCTCTCTGTCGCGCGGGGCCTTGCCTATTACACGGGAATCGTCTTCGAGGCGTTCGATATCGCGGGGAACTTCCGCGCGCTGCTCGGCGGCGGAAGATACGACAATATGGTTGAGCAGTTTGGCGGAACCCCCACGCCCGCTACGGGATTCGCCATCGGCTCTTCGACGCTAACTTTGCTGCTTGCGGAGAAAGGATTGCTTCCCGCTTCGGAACAAGGGATCGAGTATTATGTCGCACCAGTCTCTGAAAAGGAAGCGCCTCTGGCGCTTGAGTTGGTCTCGGCGCTGAGAAAGAAGACGAGCGCTGAGACCGACCTCATGGGGAGAAACCTGGGAAACCAGTTCAAGTACGCCTCGAAGATTGGCGCGAGAAACGTGATTGTCGTCGGCGAGGATGAAGTGAAATCGGGAGTCTTCACCGTGAAGAACATGAAAACGGGAAAAGAAGAGAAGAAAAGGCGTTCTGATTTTTAGTTACTTATCCTGCAAATCTTCGAATAGGTCATACGCGACAACCGTCTTATCGTGATCCATTTCCTTCACCTCTTTTTGAATATTGGAAAACGCCTTACACATTTCCGTTTTCCAATTCTGAAAACGCGTAACGAGTTTTCAATATACGAAATGTGCAAAGTTCATATTTCTGTATACTGATTTAAATAGTTTGCGATTCTATCGGCTCAGTAGAAAGTCTCGCTTCGCTCGACCTTAGCGCCTTCAAAATGCACGCATGGAGGATTCATTGTGCTGCGTTCCCGTAAGGAACAACCCCTCGCAACGCACTCGCACTAGAAAATCGAACGCATTTTGACCTGAGGGCGCTTATGTCCTACTGAGCCGATTCTATCCCGCCTTCTTGATGAAGAGCTGGGTGATGTAAGGGATAAGCGTGAGGCCGATGAGCGCTGAGAGGAAGAGATAGACTAAGGATTCAACCCCTTTCATGCGGACCAGGTAAATAGCGGATAGCATGCCAATGACGATGTTGAGCGGAGCGATTTTCCGCAGCTTGGAGATGAGCGTCGAGTAGACATATTCTTTCAGCGCGCCTTCACGCTTGAAGCGGTACTCTCTCACCGCGCGCTCCTTGTAGAGGCGGAGCTGGGCGAGCGAGAGCGTGATATTTTTTAGCTCGGTTGTTCTTCCGGGGGTTGCGTATTCGGGGGGCATCGGACTCCGAAATAGGGATTGCTCATTTATAAAGCTTCCGAATTTAGAAACTAGGAGCCAAATGTGTATATTAGTTTCAATAGGGAAAGAAAAGAGAAGGGAGCGAAATCCTTATTAACCACACAAGAAGCCTTTTCTTTCCTTTGGACCCTTGGTTCAGTGGCTAGAACGCCACCTTGACCTGGTGCGTCACCCAAGGGTAATTACTGAAGAATGGGCTCGTAGTTCAGTGGCTAGAACGTCTCGTTGACGTCGAGAAGGTCACCGGTTCGATTCCGGCCGGGCCCATCAGGGGGAGGTGCACACCCGTAGGAAGTGTGCATCCCCCTCTTTTATTCTTATTCGTCAAATCCCCTTTTCTTAGCTCACACTTCGGCGCAATTTGGGAAAAACATTATTAAGGAGATTTGCTCTAAGAAGGACCATGGAAAAAGCGACATTTGGCGGCGGCTGCTTCTGGGGCGTGGAAGCGGCTTTTCGAAAAATCAAAGGTGTTACGTCAACGCGAGTGGGCTACATGGGCGGGCAGCTCGAGAACCCATCTTATGAAGATGTCTGCACGGATTCGACAGGGCACGCTGAAGTGGTGGAAGTGACGTTCGATCCTGCAGCATTGAAGTATGAAATGCTGCTCGAGACGTTTTGGAGCGTGCACGACCCGACGCAAGTCGACAAGCAAGGTCCTGATTTCGGAACGCAATATCGCTCGGTGGTTTTCTTCCACTCAAAAAAGCAGGAGGAGCTTGTGAAGAAATCAAAAGAAGAGTTGGAGAAGCTGAAACGTTTCAAGAAACCGATTGCAACCGAGATTGTCCAGGCGAGAACGTTCTACTGCGCTGAAGACTACCATCAGCAGTATCTGGAGAAGAAAGGATTGGCGAGCTGCCCCATCTAGAAGGGGTTATCGCGCCTTCTGCAGTGCGGCATTGATGAGGGCGCGAACGGGCTTCGGGCCGACGAAATCTGGCAGAACAATAACTTCTTTGTTAGCTCCTGTGATCGTAGCTTCGCCAAGAACCAGCCCCATTAACTGATGATACGCATTGAAAACTGGAGCACCTGAATTGCCTTCAACAACATAATCACGACTCGCCGACGGAGCTGGATGGGGATCGTTCGAATTTGCAGGCAGAGCATAGCAGAGCCTCCCACTCTCTTGAAACGACGCATCCGCGGATTTCACGTCTACGACGAATCCATGCCCTAAGGTAGTAGCATATCTCGGATCAAAGTCTAAAGGCGCAGTCTGCGTAATACCCCACTGTTTCGCGCCCACATCGTAAGAAATGAGTGGCAAGATCTGGCCTATGAAGAAAGCGGAAGTTGAAGGCGGATCCTTCACTCGACTAAGTCCAACCCACGAACCTTCGAAGTTTTTTTGCTCTGCAATAATGGTATCAGGAACGCTGCATTGCCGAGGAACCGTAACTTTGGCGAGCGCAACATCATAGCCGATGGAGTAGGCAACAGGTTCTAGAAAAGCGACAAACCTCTGTTTTGGGCTATAAAAAACGGCGCGAGTATTTAGTTCCCCATTCTGGAATGCAGCGATGGTACGCGCAATCACATGGTGATTCGTGATGATGTAGCCTTCCTGATTGAGGAGAATCCCATTGCCGGTGGTTAGATGACCAGGTTGCTTGATTCTCACTTGGCCTCGATAGCCTTCTATGGGGCCCTCAAAAATGAGTTCAGGAGTGTCAATATTTACTTGGCGTGGTGCGTTATCTTCCTTGGGCACTGGCACAATCTTCAACATCCGCTCGAGCGCGTTTCGTTCTTCTTGGCTGGGAGCCTGCAGAACAACAAAGGTACCATCGGTATATCCCCGGTCTTGCTGTTGAGCGGAGTCCTTCGAAGCGAGCGCTGAGGCAACTACAATTGCGGCTAAGCCTAGCCCGTTTGGACGGCTCATTGGAAGGAAAGAGTGCGCCACGTATTTAAATCTTTCTAAATTCATCACTATTGAATAGTATCATATTAGAATGGTAACTGGCGAGCTGCCATCTCTAGCGATTCTTGGCGCTTAAGGCCAGCGCTTTTTTCTTAATATAAGGCTCAATGTGCACGAGCACGTTCACGATTCGTGAATTGGACTCCCTAATCGTGTTCTTCACGCGGTGCGCAACGTTGTGACCCTGCCTCACGGACATGCTCCCGTCGACAATCGTATGCAGGTCGACATAATAATCGAATCCAATTTTGCGGACAAACACCTTATCGAGCGCCTTGACCCCCCTGACTGACAGTGCAGTGCTCTTCACGAGCGCGTCAATCTCACCTGAGGGCGTTTCGTCCATAAGCTCCGCGACAGCTGGCCTCGCGAGGAAATACGCGTTGAGGAAGATGATTCCCGACGCGAACAGCGCTGCGAAATCATCAGCGCTCTCGAATCCCGGTCCGCCGATGAGCGCGATGGAGATCCCGATAAAAGCCGCCGCGGAGGTAATCGCGTCGCTACGATGGTGCCATGCGTCAGTCTTGACCGCAATACTGCTCGTTATCTCTCCGGTCTTGAGCACTTTCCTGAAAAGCACTTCTTTCACAAGGATTACGGCCGCGAGGACCCATAACGTGAACGCCGCGGGCGCGTGATGGGGATTGATAACCTCCCGGATGCTCTGAACCGCGATGATAATTCCCGCTCCGCCCAACGCCACAGCTACGCCAAGGGCTGAAAGAGGCTCGGCCTTGCCATGGCCATAGGGATGATTCGCGTCCGCTGGCTTTGCCGCTATCTTCAGTCCGAGATACACGCCGATAGAGGTAAAGATGTCAGAAGTCGACTCAATCGCGTCGGCGACCAGCGCGTAGGAGTTTCCCAGGACCCCGGTGATTCCTTTGACAACAGCGAGAAACGCGTTTACCGCGATGCCTACAAAGACCATTCGGATGCCCGGGGCGGAGGGATGCTCTTTCTTAGCTGAGCTCATCACAGGCGATTTGCTGAAGCTGCTTAATATAGTTTGCCTAGACAAATTGCTGTTAAGAGAAGATTGAAGAAAGGAAATTGAAAAAAGCCGGAGGGAGTTATCTTCCCCTGAGCTGACTTGCGAGCGCAGTGAGGCTCTCTGGAGTGTTCAGCCGTTGAGGGGTCGGATGATATGCTCCTGCCTGCCTCACATACACCTTGCCGAAGTCAAACCCCTTTCCCGCCTCGACATGCGGCCTGCCTTCGACAACACAGTCGCCATTGGGCGTGAACCCTGTACGCGGATCGAACATGCGCCAGGATTCTGAGGAAAGGACTTCCACGAAGGCGTGCCCTTGCACCCCACCTAGAATTCCTGAACCGAGCCACCCTTCTTCAAACGCTTCCACATAGCGCGCGGGAATGCCTTTTGCGCGGGCCAAGGCCACAACGACCAGGGCGTCGTCCGCATATCCCGTTGTGTATCCCGAACGGAGAATTTGCTCCGCTGTTCGCGCTCTGAACTCTGCGCGCCTTGCTGAAGGATTGTAATCTAATTTGCCCACAAGCTTGCTGATATCCCTGAAAGCCTTTGCGCCGACTCTTTCCGCGGCCGTGCGAAGAGGGTCGGTTATTCGAGTGAACTCTCCTTCTTCCAAGAACGTATGGGTTTCTAGCATCTGCCTCGAAAACGCTGGCTCCTATTTAGGGCTTTCTGTTTTTTTGAAATATCAATTGTGCCCATAATAACTAAGAAGCTGGGGTAGTTTTTAAGAATCTAGGTATTCTACTGCCTTCTTCTCATCTTCGAAACAAGCCGCTCCAAAGAATCAATCTTGCGCATCAACTCGAGCTTCTCGCTATCCGACGCCTTCATCTGCTTCGCGGCGTTCACTAAGTCGAAATCCACGCGCTTGATGGACGCGGAGATTTCCGAGAACTTCGCGAGGTCATCGCTGAGTTTCACGACTCTCGCGCCGATGACTCTCACCGCGTCGCCCATCTCCTCGAACTTCCGGACATGGGTCTCGAGCTTGTTGAACTTGGGGAGCAGTTCTGTTTTGAGCTGCTCCTCGAAAGATTCGACGATGGATTTCTCCATCTTGGACTTGATAATTTTGAAATCCGCGATTTCTTTCTTGAGGTCTTCTTTCAGGCCGGAGAAATCGGAAGTGTCCTGCTTGATGCCCGCGGAAAGCTTCGTTTGTGCGTCCTTGAGGCCGTCCATCTCTGTTTTGAGGGACTTCACAGCCTCGGTATGGCTCTGCACGGTCTGGATGAGCTCCTCGAACTTGTCAGTGAGCTTGTCCATATGCTCGGCGGCGTGCATGACATTCTTGACTTTGTCGAACATGTTGCGCCCCTACGGCTCAACGAAGAGGTTATGCTTCTCGTTGCCTTCGAGCTCTTTCAGAATCCGCTTCGCCACAGCTTTCTCCGGGCTCGGCAGCAGTTTTACGCGTTTCTTGAGGTCCTCGAAGTCCTTGAACGGCTCGATGTCGCGCTGTTCCAGGATTTCCCACATGTGCTTCTTGCCTAATCCAGGCAAAAGCTCCAATTGGTGCATACGCATGCTCAGAGG
>JAUSJW010000027.1 GCA_030647105.1 Nanobdellota archaeon
GGGATTTCGGTCTTCCCCATCTTTCCGTCGGAGATGAGGATGATATTCTTCGTCCCCTTCACCTTGTCAAGCGCGATGTCCGCCCATAGCAGGCCCTGCGCGAGGTCCGTGCCCTGGCCTTTCCCGAGGTGGACAATATCATTCTTTAAGGTATCGCGGTTCTCAGAGAGGGGCGCGGGAGCAGTTACGAGTTGACCGATGGAGGCGAACGCGACCAGCCCTACTTTTGTATCGTCCTTGAACTGGTCGACCATCTTGAGCGCCATCCCCTTGCCCAAATCGAGCGCCGTGCTCTCACCGCCTTTTTTGTAAGAGAAAGCTGCCTGGCTTTCGGAAACGTCGAGAACAATAATGATATTGTTCTCAAGCGACGAAACGACCTTGCCAGCGCCGATGTTCACGGGCAGCATGCTCTCGAGGAGCGTTCCCTTGTAATCGCCGCGGTCGAAGGCGTGCATGCCGCCGATGAAGAAAAGGCCGCCACCGTCGAGCAGATAGCCGGTGAGCGTGTCGATGTGCGGCGCCACAACCGCGTAAGGGGTATCGTCGAAAACAATGGCGTCGAAGTTCGTGAATCCTGACGGAAGCGTCGTTGAAACCGTGAGGTCGTAGATTTCCTTGAGGCCCTGTTCAATCGGACTGGGAGCCGATGAGATAAAGAGCACGTCGGGCCGTTCGATGCTCTTGACGCTCTTGTAGAAGATATTGTTTTGGGCGAAGAGGTCCTGCGTGATGAGCTTGGCTGTGATGGTGTGCGTGCCCGTGCCGAAGCGCTGGAGCAATTCTTTCTCATAGCCTCCGGAAAGTGGCTTCATGTCCTGAGCCGAAACGGTCGCGGCGGGCTGGTCGTCGATGAAGACTTGCAGCGTGAAAGCGGGAATCGAACCGACATATTCCACGCGCACCCGGAACGCGTTAGTCGTGTCTTCAATCGTGTCGGAAGGCCCGATAATCGTGACCCACGCGTCAGTCTTCTCGGGCGAGAGCCGCAGGGCGAAGAGCCGCGTGTCGAGGCTCCGCGCGTAAGACGCGATGTCGAGGAGGTCTTTCCCCTCCGTAGCGCGCCCGTCGCTGATAAGCAGCAGGTTGTCCTTGCCTTCAATGGCTTTAAGGATGCCGTCCCCGATTGCTGAATGCTCGCCCGCCGCCACCTGGGTAATATCCAGGGGCTTGCCTGAAAGGCCCTTCTTCACGGTCTCGAGCAGCTGGTCTCCGAAAACGCCCATGGACGCGGAATTGTCGACCAGTACCTTGATGACCGGGTCGCCGTGCGTCTCGGAGGTAATGGTCGTGAACGGCCGCGCGAACGCGACAAGAAGGCACAGGACCATCAGGGTGCGCGTGAAGAGCATGAAAAGCCGCAGGCCCTGCTTGCGTTTTCTGAACAGCGCGCGCTCTGCCTGATTCCTGAACTTCACGATGTCCTTGAAGAGAAAGAAGAGAAGCGCGAAGAAAATCGGGATGCCTAGCAGAAGCAAGAGCGGCTGCTCGAGGCAGTACTGCTGAACACAAATCATAGCTCTCCCCTCTTTTTCATGAAGACGAGCTCCGTAATAAACAACAGGGAAGCGAGAACCAGCAAGAACGGCCCGAAATTCACGTCGAGCGGCACTTTCGCGTACGCGGTCTCCATCGCGCTCGCGTTGGACACCGAACCGTCGCGGTAGAGGTTGGATTCCTCGGCGGAGAGCAAGTTCACGGCGATGCGCCTCCCGCCGGCAGTCTGGAAACCCGTCTCCTGGAGCGTGAGCGTGCTGTTCGGAAGCACGTACACGTCGCCAGTGCGGAAATTGAACTCCGCGAGGCTCTCCCGGCCAAGCAGGGTGTTGATGACATCATCCCAGAACAAAGGGTAAGAGATTTGATCCTGGAATCCGGAGGAAGAGTCGAGGAGGCCGTAGTAGAAGAGTCTGCCCGACTGCGCGAACACGGGCTGAGTTCCAGCGCGCGCCAGCACTCCTTCAGTCGCGCTGACGGCAAGGACGCGAGTCGTGGTGGCGAAGCACTGCTGTCCCGAAAGGCGTGATGTGATGCTGTTTACAACCTCAACGCAGACATCGAAGTTCCCTCCGGTCGCGCCTCCGACGGAAAACGACAGCAAGGGCTGATAGTCAGGCGCGTTTTCCTGCGCCGCGACAATCACGCTCCCGCCATTGTCGAGATAGCGCTTGATATCGCGAAACGTGTTGGGCAAAAGCTGCGCCTTGTCCACGCCGCTAACAATAACAAGGTCGTGTTTCAGGTCAGGGATAATAGGGGGCTCAGCCACCTGCACTTCGAACTGAGTATTGGCCGCCAGCGCGTCGAGAAACGTGCTTTTCGGCTCATTCGTGATAAAGAGAATGCGCACCTTGTTGCCGTAGGGGTTAGAGATAAAGAGGCTGTTGTCCACATCGAGCGGGTCGCCTGAGAAGGACAGCGTGGATTCTCCCGGGGGAAGTTCGAGCGCGACCCGGGTCACATCTCCTTTGGGCACCTCAATGCGCGTGCTGCTCTTCTTCGTCGAGGAGTCCAGCTTCACGTCGATAACCTCTGTCCGGTCGCCGAAGTTCTTGACAAAGGCCTCAGCGGTTCCGCGGTGGAAACTCAAATCGATGAATCCCAGGTTCGTCTTCGATTTTCCGACAGGAACAAAGAGAACGTGCTTGTCATTCGCTTCCGCGACTTTCTTCGCCGCGAGCAGGTCGTCGTCGCGGTTGAGCAGGAAATCCGAGTACACGACGATGTTCGCGCGCTCCGCCCCCAACAGGTCGTTGGCGAGCAGGATGGCGGCATCGAGCCGCGTGGGAGTGTCCGTAGCTTTCAGCGTCGAGATGAGCGCCTTCGCGCGCTGCGGCGTGACGTTCGTCGCGAGCACAATGGGAGAATCCTGCGCGAGGATAACTGAAACGCGGCCATGAATCTTGTCGATGACGTCGCTCTTGCCCAAATCCATTCTTGTGATGCTGGCTTCCCGCGCCTGCATCGAGGCGCTCATGTCCATGATAACCACCGTCGTCTGCGCGTGCGCGTCGAGCGGAACGCTAAGCGTGAAATTCGCCGCCGACAGCGCGAGAGCCGCGAGGAACAGCAGTTGTAGGAAAAACAGCGACCTGATGAGGAGCGTCTTGAACAGCGCGTTGAATTTCTTCTGCTTCTTCTGGTCCGCGAAGAACATCAGGCTCGGAATCGTCAGGTCTTTAGGTTTCGACCGAATCAAGTACAGCAAGACCAGAGGCACAAGAAAGCCGAGCAGGTACAGCCCTTGGATTGTCTGAAAAGCCACCATCCTTTCCTTCTTTTTTGAGTCGAGGGTTAATAAACGTTGTGATTGAGCTGTCGACTATTTCCTTAAATTCTTCGGTTCGCAAGCAAAGCAGGCTAGAAGGTAGTTTATGCTTGCTACTATCACGCCCAAGAGAGATACTAAGAATAGTCTCTCTGAAATGGGAGCACAAGGCACACACATCCGTCCGGAGGGACAAGGTGGACAAGATAGAGCAAGTATTACCAAAGGAAAGACTAGGGAAGGCACTACTAGTAGAAACTTATTTTTGGTTAGATACAGATATGATCTGGCTTTCTTTTGAAAGAGGAGGTATCCCAAATAAAGAGTACTGGTGATTACTCCTGTAATCAATAGGAGTATTGAAATCGCAAAACTCATTATCAAAAAAAGTTCTAAGCTCGCGGGATAATAATTGCAAAAAAATACATAGTCAACTGCTCGATCCTCCTCTGAACACATAATCAGGTCTAACGAAGGTATAAAGAAGGAGAGGTATATACCAATGAGAAAGAGAACAGATGCTATCCTCTTGGTAACATATAGATACTTCTTAAGGGCAGGTTTCATGAGTTTCTTTTTTCTGGTTTAAGAGCAAAGAGAATTTTCTTCTTGTCTCGTCCTGGAACCTTCTTGCCCCACAGCACGAAAAGCCGGTTGATTTTGCTCCAGTACGCTTTCGGAGCAATCTTCTGGAGCGCCAGTTCCGTTTCATGCGGCGTCTTGGTCTTGACAAGCCGTAAGACATTCGAAATTCTGTGGACGTGCGTGTCGACGCAGATGCCCTCCTTGCCGTAGAGTTCGCTGACGACGAGATTTGCGGTCTTTCTTCCGACGCCAGGGAGCGTGAGCAGGGCGTCGATAGAGTCCGGCACCTTTCCTTGATGGGATTTATGGAGGAGCTTTGCTGTCTCGAGGATATGTTTCGCTTTCGTCTTGTTGTAGTTGAGGCTCCTAAGCGCCGCGAGAACGTCCTTGTACGAAGCCCTTGCAAGGCGCTCCAGCGTCGGAAAACGCTTGAAGAGTCCTTCCGCAATCAGAATTGTCGTCTCGTCGCGGCTCTGCGCCGACATGATGGTTGTGACAACGAGTTGCCAGCCTTCGGGCCAGCCTTCTCCAGCGAGGCGCGTCGTGTCTTTTCCGAGTTTCTTCTCCACCGCCTTGAAAATCGTGAGAAAGTCTTCTTGTTTGCCCATGACTTGATGCAGAAAAGGGAGGTATAAAAAGTTACGGGTAATTTATTTCAATATAGAATTAAATTAAAAACACCTCAAAATCAAAAGATATTTATACAACAGTATACAGAAAGAGATACAGGCAAAGTACGGTTCGGGTGAGCAAACTGCTGAAGCACGACCAGTACGTCCAAGAGCTGTGCCAAAAGATTTCTCCATCCTATGACCTTCTGCTCCAGAACGTCCCTATTTATTCTCCCCGCAAACGCCTCATCGCCGAAATAGATATCCTCGCCATGAAGGAAGGCGTCTACGACCTCTATGAAGTCAAGTGCTCGCACCGGATGTTCAAAGCCCGTCGCCAGCTTGTGAAGGCGCGCAGACTGATGGCACAGAAGAGCAGGGTGGGCAAAATGTTCTTCTTTTGTGGAGAGTCCGGGATACTGTTTAGCTTGTAAAATCAAAGATAGACAGAATCACGTTTGTCAATCTTCACGATATCCAGCTTAGCGTCCTGATAATCCACAGTGTATAAAATACGATAATCTCCAACGCGGACGCGATAGAGTTTTTCCTTGAACCCATGAATTACTTTAGTGTCTTGAGTAACCGGCATCTCAGACAACCCTTCAATTTTTTTAAGCAGACGTTCTGCGAGCTGCTTTGTCGCCTTTCGCAGAAAAGAACTAGCTTGATGGGAGTAAGAAACGCCAAGCATTAAAATCCCAATTCCTTCTTAAGATCCTTATGAGAAACGAGTTTTCCGGCCTTCTTTTCCTCTCGGTAGTTCAGAAGAGAGGCATAATCCTCTTCGCTCATTGATGAGTCTGCCAACTGCTTTCTGACTTCCCCGACCGCACGTTCTATGCGGTCCAACCTATCCATGATTGTATTTTCCGAAACCATACCTTAAACAAGGAGAAGGAGTTATAAATATCTATCGGCGAAAAAGCCGAAAGAATTTCGAAACCGCTCCCCGCCATAACCTATAAATACCCTCTCGATTTTTCCAGCGCTATGGACAAGATTAAGCTCACCTATCCCGATGGCTCCATACACGAGTTCGAGAAAGGTATCACGGGAAAGCAGGTCGCGGAAAGCATCGGCGCGGGCTTAGCGAAAGCCGCGCTCGCGTGCAAGATCGGCGATGATGTGCTCGACCTGAGCAGACCCATCCAAAAGAGCGGAAAGTTCGCCGTCTTGACATTCAAGGATGTCCAAGGAAAAGAAGTGTTTTGGCACTCCAGCGCGCATCTGCTCGCGATGGCTGTTCTCGACTTATGGCCTGAAACCAAGCTCACGATTGGTCCGCCAATTGAGAACGGATTCTACTATGATTTCCAGCGCGAGCACCCGTTCACGCCGGAAGATTTGGAGAAAATCGAGAAAAAGATGGAAGAGTGGCGCGAGAAAAAG
>JAUSJW010000080.1 GCA_030647105.1 Nanobdellota archaeon
TCTGCGTGCCCTATAAGCCATAGCAAGTCGATTACTATCAATACCCTTTGAAGCAGGCTGATAGTCTGGCTGACCCTGCCAAAGTGTGTATGACTGAAGGGATTGGCTATAAAGTTAGGACTCCAACTGGAACATCAAGAGAGGTTGATATTTTCAACCAACGCTTCTTATAGCCAAACGGGCTTCCACACCCTAAGGCGACGATGAAACAAGAAAGAACACGTATTGGACGTTTATTTGAACTATTAGCGATACTCTTGTCCGTAAGGCGCGGTTTCCATCTGTTCGATGTGGAGAGGTTGGGAACGTGCTGACAGGATTGCTCAATTCCGCCGTGAGCTACTTAAGCGGGTTCACCAATAGAGTGAAGAACGCTGGCGACTATTTGAGGGACGCAGAGCACGGGCGAGTGAATATCCGCTTGAGAGGGAAGGGGGAAAGCTCGCAATATCTACGCAGCGCTAGTCTGGTTCCAGAAGACAGGCGTGGAGAAGCGCGAAGGGGGGAGAATCGGTACCGGATGTTCTTGGATCGGAAACGCGCGGGAACCGTCGTCCATCTCGAGGAAGGGATGTTCGCTGACGGCTACCACAAAGTGTTCACCGCCACGGGCGCGATATCTTATGTGCGGGAGACACAGAGAAAAGACGACCGGGGCTATGCCACGCTTGAGCATATGACTCGTGCGGGCTATGTGAGAGCCGTAGAAGAGCGCTCTCAACGAGGGACAGACGAGATTCTAGACCTCCTCTCGAGCGTCAGCACAGGAATCAAGACCACACAGATTCCTCGCGCGCTCGAACAGATTGCTGAATCTGAGCGGCGCCTGGTTTCTATCATGAACACAAACCAAGAGCGCATTCTAATCTATGACCAAAAAGGAGAAGAGACTAAAGAAAAGGTTTATGTTTCAGGCGATGCCCTGTACCGCTCGACGCGGTTACTAAGCGCGTTCGCTGAACTCCAGAGGAAGCGGGAGCTGCTTGAGGCCTATCGGGAAGAATCCATTCCTGCGCCGGATTTGGAAAGAAGCCGGCAACCTAAACGATTCACCTTGCGCTCCCTAGCAGCTCAGGTCGTCGCTGCTTGTTTAGCGCCTGCAAGCGAACAGGAACCTCTACGAACCGCACTCTCGGGTAGACGTTCGCTGATGTTCGCTGCCTTCTCCGTGCCTTTGCGAACTGCCTCAGCTTACTCGGGGGCTGGGCTTTCTTTGGAGGCATATACAAATGAAGAACCGCGTGAAGCTCCTACTCCATTTCAAAGTTCTCCCTCTCTTCAGGATACTCTTCGTGGTGCTCAGGGTCGCGCTGGGATACTCGCCAATCGCGCTGCTTTCGCGCTTGAAGGAGTTTTGACTTCCGGCAGCCAGCGAGCTATGGCGGGCGCCGCATATTTAGGGGGCGCTGCCCGTACTATTGGAGCGCTCTTCCGGGACTCCTATCTCGGCTGGGGTGATATTGGTGGGGATATTGGGAGAGGTGGACGATGGGTCTCTTCTATGTTTACGTCCCGAGATACGGAACAGCCGTTTGAGATGAACGTTACCAAAATAGCGCCTATTCCAACAGCCGACCTTCCTCGAACCGGTTCCAAAAACAGGCGAAAGATTCCTCCGATGCCCGGTTATCACTTTCATGACGCTCCTTTCGGATTGGACACTCTCTGGTATGAAATCCGAAGAACACTGCTTGATATCAAGAAACGGGATCCATGGGTAGAAATTCAGATTATTGACCTCAAACTCAAGCACACGCACCCGGGCGACTGGCCCAATGGCCATCGACAGCAGCTTGAAGAGCGCAGAAGCGTGTTAGCAAGACAGATTGAGACGCAAGAAGCGAGTTGAACCCTCTGCAGTTTTGAGAAGAGCGTCTATTTTCCCGAGGACTTGCTATGCGCAATGACGAATTCCAAAAGATTGCGTGTGTGGTATGCCTTGAGAGAATATCCTGCCATGCACAGTTCCCCTTGGGCATTGTGGACAACTTCTATCTTAATCAGTGGCCCGTGGAATCTGCCATGTAAATCAAAGACTGCGCTTCCTGAGTTTCCGAACTCGAAATCTCCGAGCATTGAATTACGGCCAGTAGGGACATTGAACACTGCGCCATCTTTGGTGGTAGGAGGGACGGGCCCCCCCATCACAAGTTGGGTTACTCCGCCTAAACGAGCAGGATGGCGAGAAGCATTTTCGTACACCCACTGGCCATCTTCTGCCCGCGACACCACACAATCAGGGATAAAACTATTTAAAAATTCTGGAGCTAGATGATTCATGTGTGTGTAGACTCGTGAGACTGATACTTGCAGGTTGCCCCTGCCCGGGAAATCTACTGCGGCTACCTTGTCATCCGAGGAGATGTAGGTATCAGGAACAGCAATACCCGCAGGCACTTTAGTTTTTCCGAAAGCGATATCTGAACTTCCATAAGCAAATATGTTCGCTTGCGCGCTGTAGCCTGTAACCGGGTCATAAAAGATAAAAAATCGATTCTCTTTTCCGTTCTTTGGAATCCATTTATCCGTCTTGTGTAGCGCTGTGATAAAATATCCCTTTTGGTTGAGCAGAAATGCTGTTCCGACAGAATGGAAGTCAAGGTTGGATTTCGAGGGGTCCTCCGTTGGCTTGGCTTCCACGAGATAGAGCAGTTGCTGAGGGTGGAAAAACTTCGCTATTGTTTCATTATTCCATACCGAGGGAATATCAGATGGTTGGGGGGGACTAAGCGAACGTTCGAGCGTAGGAATATCCTCAAGGGGGATGCGCTGGACAATGGTATAGGGGGAACCACTAACTAGTTCGGCAGGTGATGATGGGGAAGTAAGCGATGATTCCAGCCCTCTCGCCTCTTTAGACCCTACGGATTGTGAAGGAGAAGGAGGAGTTTGGGCAGTTCCTTCAAGCTCGCTCTTGCCGCAACATGCCAATACTAACGCGGCAAGCGTGAGCCCTGTGGAAATGCGTCGGTTCATAGGTAGACCAGTTGCAGGTGGCTATATAAACCTTCCCACATTTTAACTATTTAGAAGTGGTATTATTTCTGCGCGTCATACAACTGCTGAACATAGTCTAAAGAAGAGATGTCGTCCACTCCGCGCTCTTCTGTTCTCTGGCGGATGACGCGCGGGAATCGCAAGGCGTAGCCTGACTTATAGGTGGGCGACTTTTGGATTTCCTCGTAGGCGACTTCGATGACGATTTCTGGCTTGACCTTCACTTCCTTGCCTTTCTCGGAGATGACAAGCGGCTGGAGGAGGTCAGTCATCTCCGCGTAGCTTAACCCTTCCTCCCTCTTCTCTTTTAGTCCTGTGGAGACTCTCCCGACTTCCAATAGGTTTCCATCTTCATCCCTGCAGGCGACGACAAAGGAAGAAAGCCAGGTTGACCGCTTCCCCTCGCCCCATTCAGCGCCGATGATGACTAGGTCGAGGTTCTCCATCGTTTCTTTCAGCTTGACCATGTGCCCCACCCTCGCTCCTGGTTTGTAGGGGGCGTCTAGTGCTTTCAGCATCAGGCCTTCATTGCCTTCTTTGAGTGATTCTCTGAAAAACGCGTCAATCGCCTTGGGAGTTGTGACCAGTTTCTGCTTCACGCAGACCAGTTCGCGCTCCTTGGGGCTGATGATGGACTCCAAGCGTTTCCTGCGCTCCTTGAACGGAGACTTGAGCAGCGTTTCCCCGTTGAGCGAGAGCACATCGAAAACGTTGAGCTCGACCGGGAAGCGCTTCGCCATGACCTCGATGTTGTATTTTCTCCTGATGCGCTGGGAGATGCTTTGGAAGGGCAGGTATTTTTTCGTTTCTGGAGAATAGCCGACGGCCTCGCAGTCGAGGATGCAGGACTCCGCAGTTACACGCTTACTGACGACCGCGACAACATCCGGGAACTGGGTGGTAACATCCTCTAATCTCCGCGTGAACAAAGTAATCTTGCTTTTCGCCTTGTGAACCTGTATTCTAAAGCCGTCCAGCTTGTATTCCGCGGCGGCGGGGATGCCGACCCGCTCCAAGCCGTCTTCCGCTGACTTGGCCTTGATGGCGAGCATCACTTTCAAGGGCTTGCCTACTTTGAGCGCGCTGTCGCGCAGTTTCTCGATGCCCTGCCTTGCCCGCTCCGCGACTTCGGAAAAATCGTTGGAGAGGTCGTAGGCTTCCTGGACCGCTGAAGCGACTTCATTGTATTTGTCTCTGTTGCCGACATCTTCGCCGAGTTCGATTTCTTCCGGAAAGAACGCCCAGACAATCGCGTCGCGCATGCTGCCCTCGCCAACGCCTACCCGAAGGTCTTCAAGCACTGTGCGCGTGAGATACCTGCATTCCTCTGGAGAAGCGGAGGTGAGGAGCTGTGAAATGAGGTTGAGTTTCTGTTCAACAGCGCCTTGACCTTCGGCGCTGGCGAGCTTTGTGAGATTCGCGTAGACCTTCTTGACGGTCAGGCTCTCTGAGAACAGTGTGGATTGTGATTTTTTGGAGAACAGCTCTTGCGCGGCAAGGCCCAAGTCGCCGGTCTTCTTCCACTGCTGTTCGACCTCTTTTTCTGGCTGTCCTGAGGCCTTGCTGATGGCCTTGATAACAATGCGGGAGGCTACTCCAATTTTGCGGTCGTCCCAGTTAGGAAAAACGCGGCCCTGCAACAGGAGCACAACCTCTGAGGAGCTGTCTTCCTTTATGAGCTCCGCGATGATGCGTGTCTTCTCGAGGCGCTTGGATGTGGAAGCGAGCTGGCGATAGACACCGACTAAGGCGGCATATTGCATAATGCTTAAATAGGGGAGCCCCTATAAAAACTTGATGCATCCCATTGACGTCATCCTCAACCGGCGCTCGGTAAAAAAGTACCAGAACAAGAAAGTGCCGTGGGATAACATCGCGGCGATTCTTCAGTGCGCTCTCAACGCGCCTCAAGCTGGAAATATCTACAACAATAAGTTCATCACGGTTCGCAGCCCTGAGAAAATCAATTCCATCGCGGGCGCGTGCCATGGCCAGTACTGGATTTCCACGGCGCCGGTAGTAATTGTAGTGGTCTCAGAGCCTGAGCACCTGAAACACCTCTACGGGACACGCGGGGAGAAATTGTTCACGATTCAAAACGCCGCCGCCTGTACCATGAACATGATTCTTGCCGCTGAATTCATGGGGTTGTCGACCTGCTGGGTCGGCGCGTTCGATGAGGACAAGCTGCGCGGCATCCTCGGCATGCCTGAGGAAGTGAATGTGATGACCGTGCTTCCGCTCGGGTACGCTGACGAAAAGCCGCCGAAGCCAGGCAAGCCGAACTTCAAGAACAACTGCTACCATGAGCGGTTCTGGGCAGGCAGCAAGATGCCGCCGTACGGCTACTATTCAGTCGAAGTCGAGAAGGCGGTCAAGGCGACCCAGGAAGCAGTCAAGAAAATCGCTGACAACACGTTTGAAAGATTGAAAGAGAAAGTTTTGAGGCATAAGAAGTAGGCTTCTATTTGTACCCTCACCCATTGTATGAGCCCCACCTAATACTGCGTTTACCTGCTTCATTAATTATAAGTAGGCTAGAAACAAATAAAAGAAAAAAAGTGTGACCTTCCATGACTTGGTTGGGGGTGGTTTAGGAAGGCCACCAGAATGAGTGTTAATGGAGGATTTCGATTCCGAGTTCCTCTTCGCTTGCGGTCGCCGCCTTCATGGCCTGCCTTCGGGGGGTGAAGGTCGAGGCCGCTGTCGCGGCTGGCTCGGCCCTCTCCATGGCCTCGCGTCCGGTGATCCAGGGGCTCTTGACACCAGTGA
>JAUSJW010000087.1 GCA_030647105.1 Nanobdellota archaeon
CGTCGCCGTTGGGTGCGGTGAATGTTCTTGTTTTCGGGTTGTAAATAAAAGCCGCGCCCTCGCTCTTGTTGAAGGCTTCTTGTGTGAGCGCGACATAGACCGCGTTCTTGGCTGTGGATGGACGATACCTCAGATGTTCTCTGGCGTTGAACTCTTCCGCAGCGTTCGCATAGAACCCTTTTACACTGGGCCCCTCGTCAGCCCACTGGGAGACCACGCCTTCCAGATTCGGACGAGGCTTTCTTGCGTTCGCCGCGTGCGCCCGCGCATATGTGCTCTCGATTTCCGTATGCGACGACGCGCATCCGAGCGCTGCTGCTGCCATCAAGACCAGAGGAGATAGTTTAGACATGTGTTTCACCTGTCCTCGTGCTCCTGTGGGTGATTTATAAGTTTAATCCTGCGGCCGCTTGTGATACGCGCCGCTTGATGCTGAAGGAATTCCGAACGTTCGCCTCAAGAGATCCGTATACAAACCTAATCCAGGCCCTGCGAGAGGAGACGTAATGACGAGCGCCCCTGCTCCGTAGACGATACTCTCCCAATTCGGCTGGCCTTCTGAAACAAAGCCACCAAGGGCACGGACGGAGAGGTAATAAGGCAGATTGAAGGAGGTGAAAGCAATCCAATCGGCGAATCCTTTTTTCCAGTTGCTGCTTTCTGGAGTGGTGCTCGTTATCTTGCACACCTTCTCTCTCCATTGGCCGTAGAGTCCACCCATATAGATGTTAAAAGGGGTCGCGACTCCCCGCGACGCGAGCACATCGCCTATCGCGGCTCCGGTGAGCAAATCCATCCCTCCCACTGCGGCGATAGAGAACGTCGCGTTGGCAACACCGTCGATAAAGCGAACTTTCCTCCGGGATGGTGTGGACGAAGCCTCGACAAGGCCCTCAAGTGATGAAGGATTCTCCATGGCTTTAGTCCTTGCGGTAGCCGACACCCTCATGACGGAAAGGTGAGGCGCTCCGCGGTTCAGTTGTCAGGAAGACGTGGCTCGCCGAAAGCCCTGGAAGGTGTTTATCGAGGGCGACGTCTGATACGCTGCGCTCGCAGGCCCAGGGGACAAAGCTCACAAGGTAGCTTGCGTCTCCCACCGGGAGTTTCCCATCTCCCACTGCCCGCTTGATGAACTCGACATACGCCCGGGCGCAGTTGTCCTCAATCGGCAGCTCGGCTTTCCTCAATTCAGACTCGGGTAGGAAATAGCAGTCTTTGAGGCCATAACGACCCCACCCTAGCTCGTCGTTGCCCCAAGAGTCGATGTCGAAGCGCATCACCCTCTTACGCACCAGTGGGTCTCGCATGGGAATCCCCAGGCGCGCGTGAAGGCCCGCGTGCTGCTCGAAAAAAGCCCTCCTCTGGCAGGCAATCATGTTATCGTCATATCCCACCTCGTTTCTCAGATGGATGTCATCTGCAACGATGGCGAGACTGAACCGCTTGTGCGTCGCCATGGGAGTCCCTTTCTGCTCGTCAAGCAGTTGAAGTATCACCCGGCGAGTGAAGTAAAGTGAATACTCCCCAAATTGCCCCCAGCGTTCGCTGGCTATCCAAGCCCCTTGCGGACCGTATCCCAGAGGGAAATGAGCTGCTTGGAACACGACTTCCTCCTGCGGCGCTGCCCTGACATCGGCTAGTAGCTGTTCTAGGAGCGGCTGTTCCTCCCTGAATATTCGGATTTCCCTGAATATTCGGATTCTTTCTTGCCCCATTGTTTCCACCTAGAAGTGGTGTTACGTTAGGATAGATTAAATAATCGTTCAAATATTGCTTAATAAATGGATAAATTTATATAGAAATCCATCTATTTACTATTCTATGCTTGAATCGTTGGATAAAATAGATAAGCGCATCCTCTTCGAATTAGACAAGAACGCGCGGATTGCTGATACTCGGTTGGCGAAATTAGTGGGCAGAAGCAAGGAAAGCGTCAGGTATAGAATCAAAAAGCTGCAGGAAGACGGCGTTATCAAAGGATTCACGACCTGGATTGACCCGTGCAAGCTGGGGTTTCTCGCGGGAAAGATTTACCTGCAGCTCGCAAACAGGCCAGAAGAGAAGAAAGCGTTCGTCGAGCACGTGAAGAAAGATAAAAGACTGTTCTGGCTCGGCATCGCTGAAGGCGCGTGGAACGCCGGATTGACGTATTTCGTGAAGTCGAATAACGATCTCTTTGAACTGAAGAACGCCTTGTTCTCGAAATTCAAGGAGTTGATTCTTGAAAGCAGGACAGGAGTTTTGGTCAACGTCGCTTCGCACGACATCACGTTCTTTTTCGAAACGCAGACGGAATGGAAGAACATGTTCTACTCCATTGAGCGGTATGACCTTGAGCCGATTGAGAATGCGATTCTCAAGGAGCTGTTTCTCAACTCGCGCGAGAGCGTCGTCGAGATCGCTCGCAAGCATAAGAGTACGGTAGACATCGTGCGGAACAGAATGAGAAAACTCGAGGAGAAAGGCATTATTTTCCGCTACCTCGCGAGAATCGACTACAACAAGCTCGGCTATGAGTTCTACAAGACGTTCCTCTATACCCGGAACCTGACGCAGGAAGACGAGAGGCGATTCTTAGAGTATACCCGGCAGCAGCCCAAGATTATCCATCTCGTCAAGCTGATTTCCCCCTGGGATTTTGAGCTGGAAATCATGTGCGAAAGCTACCAAGAGTACAACAAGATTATTTCAGACTTGACGAAAGAGTTCGCGAATGTGTTTTCTAAAGTTGAGACCGCGATTATGGGCGAGGATTATGTGTTCCCGGCGAAGGAGATGGTGTTCGAATAGAAAAGTTTATATCTTTCTTGTTATATCAGCTGATACAGCATGAAAAAGAAGAGTATTTTGCGCTATCCGCGCCTCGATACGATTCTGATGGTCGAAAGAACGATACAGAAACACGACGGCGAGTTCAAGAAGCGGAAGTTGTGGGAGTCGCTTCCGAAGAAAATGATGTACCAGACGTTCTGCGTGATTTTCGATTATCTGCTCATTTCCCGGAAGATTTCCGTCGACGCTGTGGGCAAGGTCGGATGGTTTCCGGATTCCAAGGGGGCGCTTTATTATTACAGGAGAACTGACCTCGCTAGGTGAGACTGCCCTCAGCCACCCGATTCGTCGATGAACGCCTGAGAAAAGCGTTCTACGTTCTGGAGAAAGGAGATGATTCTGAAAGAGCGCTTTTCCAGAGCATCAATCATGCGATGGACCGCATCGAAGAAGACGCATTCCGCGGCGTTCAGATTCCTAAGGCGCTTATCCCTAAAGGGTATAGCGTTGTGTATACCATCGTGAATCTTTGGAAGTACAATCTCCCCCATGGTTGGCGGCTGCTCTACTCAATAAAGAAAGAAGAGGTTATCGTGGTCGCCATTATTCTCGAGTGGTTCTCACATAAAGAATACGAGAGAAGGTTCAAGTATTAGCGCAATCCATAAATAGTCTGCCCCTTCTTAGTTCCTTGATGTTCCCTATCCTTGAGGCCCCCACGTTCCACTGCCGCGCCTGCGGGAAGTGCTGCTCCAATATCCAGGGATTCGCAGGCGAGGCGGAGAAGCAGTTCCTTCTTGAGTACGGCTACGGGAAGCTGCCCTTAGTACAGCTCGTGCCAGTGGAAGAGATGACGTTTCCATTATGGGAGTTCGAAGCTAAAAGGTTTATTGATTTTTCCAAGGAACTCGGCATTGACGCGAAAATCCGGCCCTATCGCGGCGTTCTGGACTTGCAGAGCAACGCATTCATTGTGTTCAATTACCAAATGAACTCTAAAGCGTGTCCCTTTCTGAAGCAGGATGGAAAATGTGGGATTTACGGAAAAGAACGGGCGTTTGTTTGTAATTTGTTTCCCTTGAACCGGAGCCCCTTCCTGAATGTCGGCGCTCCTGTTGACAAGAGCATTTTTGGAACATGTGGTGGGTTGGAGACGATTCCAGAGAAGCTGGATTACAAGAATAACGAGAAACTGATTTCGCAGCTCTATCACTCCTTTGGACACACCTTCCTCGCCGCGGTACAGCATGATTTCGTGATAGAGTGGGCGAACCACTTGATTGTGCAATTGATGAAGGAAAAGAAGATACGGCCCGCTTTAAATTATCCTCGAGAGTTTCTTGCCAAGCGGATAGGCCAGGCGCGGCATGTTGACCTCTTCGAGTTCCTGATTGAGATTGAGCATTTCACGAGCGAAGAGGCTGAATCCACAATAGAAAAGTTTAGAAGCTATGAACACGCGAAAGAGAGGGTGAAGCAGGTGATTGGCCCTCTATGATACTCAAGAAACCCACGTTGCCGAAGAGAAATCCTCGAGGTAGGAAGGGAGATAACGGCCGAGTGCTGATAGTCGGCGGCTCTCCAGAGTATGTGGGCGCTGTAGCTCTCACTGGAATCGCGGCGATGCGCTGCGGCGCTGATTGGGTGACGGTTGTGGCGCCTGAGAAAGTCGGGTGGGCTGTGAATTGCTTAAGCCCTGACTTAGTTGTCAGAAAGCTAAAAGGAGAGCGGTTCACAGAAGCCCATGTGAAAACCGTCTTGGAGCTCGCTGAAAGGCACGACGTCGTTGTCCTTGGAAATGGAATCGGGCTGGAAGCTCAAAAGTTTGTACAAGCGTTTGTCAAGCGGTGTAAGAAGCCGCTCGTGATTGACGCCGACGCTTTGAAGGTGATCGCGGTGCAGGATGCTCGAAATGCTATCTTGACTCCTAATCTTCACGAGTTCGAGATTCTCCTGAAAAATTCCCATGTGAAAGACAAGAAAGGATTGCAGAAGAAACTCGGAAGCAACATCTTGATTCTGAAAGGTGCGAAGAGAGAAGTGATTACGAGCAAGATGGTTGAAACCGCGATGACTGGAAACGCCGGCCTGACGAAAGCGGGGACGGGCGATGTTTTGGCTGGCCTCTGCGGCGGGTTTTACGGGCAGACGAAGGACTTGCTCTGGGCGGCTCGATTGGCAACGTATTATACAGGAGTGCTTGGCGATGTGCTTCTCAAGAAAAAGAAAGGGTTTACGTATCTCGCGAGCGACTTGGCGCAGGAAATGAAGAGAGTTTTGCGCCATTAAATGACTTTTCGATAGTCTAGAAAGGTTTATAATACAGAAAACGTTCTTTACGTTTATGACACTCGTATCGCTAGCAGTATCCCCTACCTCAATTGGGATTGCCGATCAGCTACTGCGTAATGTGGATAGGAAGGGACCGACCTATTCATTCCAAGGCGGGATTGATTACGCTGGCACCGGCGGTCTGATACGTTCACTGTCGGGACCTGAGATTAATTTATTGGAGCTTCAGCTCGTTGATGCTGGAGATGTGTTGAGGCCGGGTCTCCTTCATCCTTCCGGCGAACCGAGCTCTGCAGACGCGTCTAGAGCTGTGCTGCACGTAACCCTCCATCCCCTCTATGCATCAGAAGCGGGCTTTTACGCAGTGGAGAACGGATTGACTGGAGAGTTCAGTGCGATGGAGCTCATCCTCGGCCGTCGGGCAGATGACCGATTCGGAGTTCCCCCTAATGAATTAGCGAGAGTTCGAATTCCCATGGAAGGAGAGGCTGGATTTGATCGCGTCGCCGTACGCCGGCTTCAGCAACGCTATGCCCGAGACATGGCTTACATTCTCGCGACACTCAGAGAAGGCCCTCGGAGATAAGATTACCGCGTCTTTGAGAACCTGAACTCGCCTGACGGAAGGATGCGAATAATCTCGTCTAAATCTCCTCCGAGTTTCTTCTGAATCGACTTCGCAATCTTGCTCACTTTGTCATCGCCCTGCTCCAGTTGGACGAACTCCTTGCAGTGCGCCTTGACGCACTCGAGAGGAGCCGCCATTAGTCGCCCATCACTTAGTTTCCCGACAGCGAGATTGATTCTATTCTCGATGTAATTAGTCTTGCCGCGGATGACAAAAGCGCCCTTGGTGAGGTATTCTCCGGTGTTCGCTTCTTTTGTAACTTGTTCTGGCTTGACCCAGAACACGGGCGAATTGGATTGCCCGAGCTTGAAGACTCGTGAGAAAGTGACTGTTGCGTCAGCGACTTCCCTGATTGATGCTTCACCGATGGGCTTGCCTTCCGCCTTGATGACAAAGAACGGACTGCCCGCCAAATCAGTATGGAAAATGATGTCGGTTGAATCGGTATACTTTTTGATGACCATCTCGTTGGTGGTCGCGTCTCTTCCGCCGATGACGAGGAAGCCTTCAGAGGTGGTGAACCAGCGGAACTTCTCATACCATTCGTGCTTGACGGCCACTTTCTTGACGCGCTTTTGGAATTTCTCCTGCTCGGCTTCCCGCTTCTTGAGGAGCTCGGCCAGCTTTTTCTGCTGGACCTTAATCGCTATCTGCGCGCCCTCGGTCTTCTTTTTGAGCTTTTTTGATTTCTCGAAATAGAGCGCCGCGTTCTGCTCGACGGTTTTGTCCAAAAAGAGGTCTAGTTTAACCATGCGGAGCCTTGAGGATGCGCAGAACCTCTTTCTTTTTCGATTCCATCAGTTTTTTTGTGTTCGCTTCCAAATTTAATCGCAAGAGGGGCTCTGTGTTCGACGCCCTCACATTGCACCACCAGTCGCTGTATTCGATGGTGACGCCGTCCAGATGCTCGATGTTTGCGTCCTTGTAAGCTTTTTCGAGGCGTTCCATAGCCGCTTCCTTGCCTTCCACCTCGAGATTGAGCTCTCCTGTCGCGTGATATTTCCTTAAGGGCCGGATGAGTTCTGAGAGCTTCTTTTTTTTCGAAGAAAGAAGCTTGAGGACCCAGATTGCTGTGAGAATGCCGGAGTCGGTGAAAAAATTATCTTTGAAATAGAAGTGTCCGGAGAGTTCGCCCGCGAAAATCGCGTTTTCTTTGCGCATCTGCGCCTTGATGTAGCTGTGGCCGACGCGGCATTTCAGCGGTTTGCCTTTCGCTTTCTTTATCGTCTCAGCTACGACTCTTGAGCTTCGCAGGTCGTAGAGAATAGTTGCCCCCTTGTGGTTCTTGAGCATTTCTTCAGCGATAAGCGCAGTTATCAGGTCGCCTTGTACTAACTCTCCTTTTTCGTCGATGAAGAAAACACGGTCCGCGTCGCCGTCAAAGGCGATTCCGACATCTGATTTCTTCTTCAAGACAATCTTCTTGAGCATGTCTGTCGCGCCTTCCTTCATCGGGTTGGCGTCGTGGTTGGGGAAGGAGCCGTCGATATCAAAGTAGAGGCGAGTGACCTTTAGAGGGAGCTTCTTTTCGATGAGCGAGAACTCCTGGCTGCCCATGCCGTTCGCTGCGTCGACAACGACGGTTAACGGCTTGATGCCTTTGGACGATTTTAGCAGATGCTTCGCGTACGCCGCTTTAACTTCTTTTTTGATGACTTTCCCATGGCCGCTGACGGATTTGAATGATTTTCGCTCTACGATGCGCCCCATTTCTTCGAGTCCTGTGTCTCCCGCAATGGGGACCGCGCTCTTTTTGGTGAATTTGACACCGTTGTACTCCTTAGGATTGTGAGAGGCAGTAATCATCGCGCAGCCATCTGCCTTGAGGTAAGCGCACGCGAAGTAGGACATGGGTGTTGACGTGAGGCCGAAGTCGAGGACGTCCTTGCCTTGGCGCAGAACGCCCCTCACAAAGGCCTTGAAGAGCGCAGGGCTCGAGAGGCGCATATCGTAGCCGACCGCTACCTTCTTGCCCTTGATGAAGTCTGCGAAGGCTCTGCCGATATCTTCCATAACCGCTTCGTTTATTTCAGAAGGGTACACGCCGCGGACATCGTAGGCTTTGAAGAGAGGCATGATGCTGTTTTCCGAATGGACGTTTAAATAGATTGCGCCTTATGGCCGACACGCCCTGACAAGCTTATCGATGTTAATGGGACCAACACTAACAGGGTGGTCCATCATGTCGATTGCTAAGACGTCCCTGGCCCGCAGGGTTTTGAGCGCATTGGGGTCGTGGGTTACAATGAGAGCTTGGGCTCCTGAACCTATAATGCGCGGAATGGCTGTGTCCCCTAGCCAGATTTTGTTCCCTACATCAAGATTTGCTTCAGGTTCGTCTAGGAGAAGGAGGTTTCCGGAGCCGAGATCGAGCATCGCTTCTAGTCTGCTCACTGAGAATTGACCGGCGCTCAAATGAGAGAATTCCGCCGGAATATGCTCTTTGCTCAGCACATGATACCCCGTGAACCGCGAATAGTCCATCGTTACCCCAATTTCCCCCCAACGATTCACAGGAATATCCAGCCGAGGAAGGACATCCGCCATCTCTAGGAGGTAAGCGATGCGCCTGCGCGTTTCCGGAACAGGCAATCCTGTCGCGCCAGCAAGCTCATCGAAAAGCACCCCCACATGTTCGGGGAAGGTTGTGCCGAGAGATTGCTTGAAGAGAACCCCCCGCACAGACACATCCTCGCGAGGGACCTCGATAGTTTTCTCAGGCTCCCCGATTTCGGTTTGGACTTTAGTCACTACGGTCGTTGTTGTTGATTGGTAGAGGACTTCGTGCTCAAATCGAGTACTGAACAGAGCGCTTAGCCGTTGCGCGGTTTCCCGTTCTGTCATGCGCTGATAGGGGCCAAAGAGTGGGCCTTGAAAAAGCTCCTCTCGCCCAAGATAAAAGAAAAGAGCGGCGGCAAAGACCGTCGAATCGAGATTTTCCACGGGGTCGCGCGGAAATGATTCGCCCAACGTGGTTGGACGATAGACCGTGTCCCTGAGCCGATTCCAAAGGGGAGATGGGTCTAGAAATGGAGGCTCACTGGAGGCAAACCCGCTTCTCGCTATCCCCAGACAGCTCAAAAAGCGCGCTGTCCTTTCATACTGATTGAAGTAGCCCTCATTATTGATAGACCGCGCAATCGCCTTGAGAAGCGTGGTTTTTCCGCAACCGTTCGGTCCGATTACCGCGTACACCCGATGGCTGTCTGGGAGAGTTATCCGATGCCCTTCCGGAAGCATCCCGCTCGCCAATCCAAACCTCGAGTGGTGGATGTCTGCATGGGGCCGCATCTGCTGGCCCGGCCAATACGCAGTAGAGGTCGAATAATCGGTGTTAAAGAAGGGCGAGTGGACAGTTATTTCCCGAATCATGCTCTCAAAAAGGAAGATTCAATATATAATAGTTACTACTCTAAAGAAGATTCAGCTAGGATTCAGGAACCCATGCGCCTTGGCGACGTGCTTCGCCTCAATCACGAACAGGGTGTCGCGCCAGCAGGAGAGGAATTCAATGATATTGACCCCATTCTCCGCGAAGAGCGCCGTGAGAAACGAGACGACTCCGGGAGTGGATTCTATCTCCGCTGGAGACTTGAGCGTGACGAGAGCGAGTCCGCGGTGGTGCTTGAGCGCGGGGAAGGCCTTCGCTATCCGCTCCAGGTTGCGCTCCTGTGAGATAAGAGTCAAATGATCGGATCCGTCGAGCGAGAACAAGAGGCCGCCTTCCTGCCGGATGTCTTTCTCGAAGCCCGTGAGTTTCACGACATCCACTGGCTTTTTGAGGATGAGCACCGCGATTTTGTTCCTGATTTCCAGCTCTGAGCGCTCTAGGACCTGCCTCACCTTGGTCTCGGAAAACGATTCTGACCTGAGCTTCTCCTGGAAGCGCCGGGAGGCGACGAGGATGGCCTCCTTCGACGACGATTTTTCTATCCCGAGATCCTTCGCGATAAGCCGTGAGAGCGAGGAGTAATTCAGAATCCCTTTCTGCAGGCAGTGCTTGATATGCGGGTGCTCCTTGATATACTCAACGGTGAGCTCCGCGGTGGTTTTCTCCATACGTATGCTTTGCGGCCTGGAGTATATAAGTTTTACGCTTCTGTTTCACTTAGAACAAACTTGTCTTTTTCAGTTCAGCTTGCGACGCTGAAGTTATATCCCTGTTTGAGTTCCAACAGCGTATGCAACTCCACCTGAACCTGCCGCACGCGGCGCTTGACTCCACCGTGATTGTCGAGGCCGGCCACATCTACACGAGCGAGCAGCCTGGCCTTGAGCACCGGGTGGGCGCTGAATACGGGGCTCAGTTCTCGGCGTTCCTCCAAGGAGCGGGAGCCAGGGTCCAGAAGTGGCTGTTCATAGACGATTACAACCCCGCGATTCAGGGAAAACCACAGAGCCTTGACGAAGCGGCGTATCTCGCAGCGCTTTCGAGCCAAGGGTTTGCGCCTGACTCCATTGTAAAAGAGAGCGCCCTGGTCACCGAAGCGATTGCGCTGCTCGCACAACTTCAGAGTTCGGGGCACACGCGCCAAACCAGGGAGGGAAAAACCGCCCTTTCTAAAGAGGGAGTGCTCCTCTACGACGCCTCCACAGGTAGACACTACTGCTCGCTGCTTGACGCGGCGCTGTACTTGAGAAAACTAAGGGGGGCGGATGCGTGCGTGACTGTTCTCGATGCGCAGTATCGGCAACAGCAAAAAGGCACGCTCACCATCCTCAAAAAGCTCGGAGCCGACACTTCAACTATCGCCCCCGTGTTTTATTCCACGCCCACCGCGCTCCTCCATCCGTCGGTCCATCCCAGCCAGGTGTTCGCCCCGGGCTCGCTCATGCAGCGCATCCACTGGATCTCGGAGTTTTTCCAGGTGATGGGGAGGGCTGGCGCGGTGTACACCTTGCAGGAGGCCCACCATGCCAGCTAACGCGCTCCTTTTGGTGGGGGTAAGTAGAAGAGAGGTTGACGCCCTACCAGCGCCACAAGATCTCGTCGCTAAAGTCTGCGAGCTCCTTGACGCGAGAGGAACCACTGCCCTGTATGTGGTGCAGTTTTCACCCGCAGAGCCCTCGCATCCAGATATCCATGCGAAACTTGCTGGCGCGACCCCGTATTTTGCCAAATATCCCTATCCGTTTTCAGGAAACACTCTCTGGGACCAGATGCTGAGCGCGGGAACTGAAAGAGTGCTTATCGCAGGCGCTGGAAAGCCGGTGAAAGACGGGATAGACTTCCTCTTGCGGAGAAAGGTAGAAGTGGTGACCTCGGGAGGGCTTGCTCCCTTTTTACCAAACCCATATAAAACAGTTAGAATAACATCTTACCCCGAACTGAAGGAGATGCTCAAATGAACCCTTACAAAACGATTGGCGTGCTCGGAGGCAACGGACCCGCGGCTTCCGCTGAATTATACAGAAGGATGGTGAGGCACTGCCAGAAACTCGGAGCGGTCCAGGACACGGAATTCCCGCCGATAGTCATGTATTCCCTACCGCTCGAAGGATTTGATGAGACCGGAGTTATCGATGAGGCGCTCGTCTTCAAGCAGCTCTCTTTCGGGCTGCAAACCCTCAGGAAGGCGGGATGCGACTTCGCCGTAATTCCGTGCAACACGCTCCACATGCTCCTGGGGCAGCTCTATCCCGCTATTACGCTTCCGGTTCTGAGCATTATCGAGAAAACCGTCGATAGAGTGGCGAAATCGGGAGTGAAGAGCGTCGCGCTGCTCGGCTCTGAGACTACGCTCGCCTCTGGAATGTACCAACATACCTTGCTGACCCATGGAATCTCCTGCGCCTGCCCCACCGCTTCCGAGAGAACGGCGATTACGCGCCTTATTCTGGAAGTGATGGGTGGAAAACTGAGCAAGAGCGGCAAAGACGCGGTTGTGAGCGCGCTGAGAAGGCTGGCGCAGAACGCTGACGCGGTCATTTTGGGATGCACGGAGCTTCCGCTCGTCATCTCGCAAAGCGATGTCAGTGTTCCGCTCTTTGATAGCCTCCAGATTCTGGCTGAGACTGCGGTTGAGAGCGCACTATTAAAAAATAAAAAAAATACGGATTAACGCGCGTTCTTCTGGCGAGCCAGGGCGGCGGCTTTGTGCGCGTAGAGCCCTTCAACATCCGCAAGGGTCGCCGCGATGTCGATAAGCGACTGCTCTATCTTTTCATCGACCTGCTGATAGGTGAGGATTTTAACGTATTCCTTCACCGACAGGCCGCCCATGTAGCGCGCCGCTCCGTTCGTCGGCAAGACGTGGTTGGTTCCGGTGCTGCCATAGTCGCCGAACACTTCCGCGGAGTTCTCGCCGATAAAAAGAGAGCCGTAGCTTGTGAGCGAGGGCACACCCTTCTCGGGATTGCTCACAAAGAGTTCTAAGTGCTCGGGCGCCCGCTTGTTGGCGAGCTCGAACGCTTCGCTGAGCTTTTCCACCAATATGATTCTGCCCTTATCGATAGATTGCTGGGCGATGTCTCGAGTCTTGAGCTTTGCCAACTGAGGGATGAGCGCTTTGCTCACGGCCTGCGCAACTGTTTCCGAGGTGGTAATCAAATCCGCCCTCGCGTTGACATCGTGCTCCGCCTGCGCGAGCAAATCAGCGGCGATAATCTCCGCATCTCCGGTTTCGTCCGCGATGATAAGCACTTCGCTCGGCCCCGCGAGGAAATCAATCCCGACAAGGCCGTACACTTCTTTCTTCGCCGCGGTGACATATGCGTTTCCCGGACCGACAATCTTGTCCACTCTCGGAATGGTCTCTGTGCCGTAGGCCATAGCCGCAATCGCCTGCACGCCGCCAATTTGGTAAATCTTATCGGCTCCCGCGATATCCGCGGCTACGATAGTAGACGGGACAATCTTCGGCGAGCAGATGATGACTTCCTTGACGCCCGCGACTTTCGCGGGGATGACAGTCATCAAGGCTGTCGAGGGAAGAGGATAGCCTCCGCCCGGAACATAACAGCCCACGCGCTCCAGAGGGATGACACGCTGTCCAAGCCTTGCGCCGTTTCTTCGGATTTCAAAGCTCTTGAGTTGGGAGAACTGCGCCTTGGCAAACTCGCGGATATTCTCAGCGGCCGCCTTGATTGCCGCTATCGCTTCTGCTCCTACCTCTTTGTAGGCGTCTTTAATCTCCTCTTTGCTAACCTCGAAGCGGTCCAGGCGAACCTTGTCGAAACGTTCAGTCAGTTCTCTCACTGCAGCGTCCCCGCGCTTGCGCACGTCTGCGAGAAGGGGTTTCACAGACGCGATTTCCTCAGCGTCGTCTCTCCTGAAAAATTCCTCGTCCAGAGTTTTTAGTGTCACTTGTTTCATCGTCTTCGCCTCCACAATTCGTTTTCAACTTCTTTCAATGGAATGCCCTTTTTTGCCATCAGTACAATGAGGAAGTACAACGTATCCGCGACTTCCCAAACGAGGTTGTCGCGGCTGGTGTAATTGATAACTTCCTGTGCTTCTTCGTTTATCTTGTCCTTAATCTTCTTCTCGCTTGACGCTATCTTGGCGGTGAATGACCCCGCTCTCGGATTCTTCAGCCGGTCTTCGATGACCCCATAGAGCTCTTGGAGGCTAAACTCCTTTTCGCCAAAGCAGGAATACACTCCGGCATGGCATGCCTGTTTCGTTTGCCGAACAGTGAACAGCAGCGCGTCCCGGTCGCAATCGTATCTTGCCTTGATGAGTTCCTGGAAACAACCCGATGTTTCTCCTTTCGTCCAAAGCTTGCTTCTTGACCGACTGAAATAGGCTGCCTTCCCCTCTTTGAAAGTCTTGAGCAAGGACTCTTTACTGGAAAAGGCCAGCATCAGCACTTGTTTTTCCTCGTCCTGAACAATCGTTGGAATCAATCCTGCATTTTTGCTGAAATCCATGAGGGAGAGGAACGCTTCAGGCAGGCTGATTTTTCCTGTGTACAGCGACATGCCGACCTGCGAGTCAATGCCCATGCTCTCAAGGAGCATGATTTCCGCAACTCCCGTTATTCCGCCGGCGAAGGTGACCCTGTTCCTCGTGAGGTCCTTGATGCGCTTGGCCTTGCGCACGTCGATGCCCTTGAGCAGGCCTTCCCGGTCGACATCGGTGAAAAGGAATCCAGAGCAATAGCCTTCGAGTTCGCTTATCAAGTCTTTAGGGCGCTTCTTTGTTCTCGCTCTCCATCCCTTGTTGACGACAAAGCCGTCCTTGGTGTCGACTGCGACGATGACACGGTCTTTGGGAAGCTGCCTGAGGAAATCCGAATTCGCCCTTGTCCCGATAATCACTTTGACTGCTCCTGCTGCGAGATACTCGTTCGCCTTCTCGATTGTGCGGATGCCTCCGCCGACCCGGCATTCCGCGATGCCGCAAATCTGCTTGATAAGCTCAGTGTTCTCTCCTTTGCCAAGCGCCGCGTCGAGGTCGATGACGGCGAGTTCACCATACTTGCGGAATTCTTTCGCTAAGGCTAGCACGTCCTCTCGCTCGAGCACTTTCTCTTTGCCTTGCTTTAATTGCACGGCTTTTCCGTCCATGATGTCTATGCTGGGGATAATCATTGTCTCACCTTCACGTTCCGTTCTTTCAAATACTGTTTGACTTGCTGAATCGAATACTCACTAGTGTGAAAAATGGAAGCGGCTAACGCTGCGTCGGCCTTTCCTTCCTTCAACACTCGAAAAATGGTCTCCGGGTCCTTCGCCCCGCCTGAAGCAATGACAGGAATCGAGACAGCTTCCGAGACCGCTTTCGTCAGTTCGAGGTCGTAGCCGCCCTTTGTTCCGTCCTTGTCGATGCAGGTGAGCAAAATCTCTCCGGCTCCGAGCCTCTGGACTGTTTTCGCCCAGTCCACGACATTGAGTTCTGTTCTTTTTTTTCCGCTTCGGGTATAGACGCTCCAGCCGCTCCCTTCTTTTTTGGCGTCTATTCCTACCACGATGCACTGGCTTCCGAATATCTTAGCGGCCTTCGAAATGAGCAGTGGGGTTTCCACCGCGGCGGTCGTGATTGCTACCTTGTCCGCGCCTGCTCGAAGGAGCACTTTCATGTCTTCTATCGCCGATATTCCTCCC
>JAUSJW010000091.1 GCA_030647105.1 Nanobdellota archaeon
GGGTCTCGTATTATTTCGCGGGGCTCTACGGCATCTCCATCGCCGCTGTCGGAATGCTCGCGACGCTCGGAATCTCGCTTGCTGTTGACGCGTACGGCCCTGTCGCCGACAACGCGGGAGGCATTGCTGAGATGGCGGAGCTTGAGAAAATCGTAAGAAAGCGCACAGACACCCTCGACAGCGTTGGAAACACCACCGCGGCCATGGGCAAGGGCTTCGCGATTGGCTCAGCCGCCCTAACGGCTTTAGCGCTGTTCTCCGCCTACAACCAGGCGGCGGGCGTGGCAGTAATTGACCTCCTCAACCCGATGGTCACCATCGGCCTATTGATTGGCGGAACCTTGCCGTTCCTCTTCTCCGCGCTCACCATGCGCGCGGTCGGAAGAGCGGCGCACAAGATGATTGAGGAAGTGCGCAGGCAGTTCAAGCAGATTAAGGGATTGATGGAAGGCAAGGCCAAAGGCGACTACAAGAAGTGCGTCGACATCGCGACGCAGGGAGCCCTGCATCAGATGGTGCTGCCCAGCATCATCGCCGTTGTCGTTCCCATCGCCGCGGGATTTTTCCTCGGTGTTGAGGCGCTCGGCGGTCTCCTCGCGGGAAGCCTCGTTACAGGCGTCTTAATGGCCATTATGATGGCGAACGCAGGCGGAAGCTGGGACAACGCCAAGAAGTGGATTGAAGGCGGCAAGTTCGGCGGCAAAGGCAGCGACGCCCATAAGGCGGCTGTTGTCGGCGACACCGTCGGCGACCCATTTAAGGATACCAGCGGGCCGTCAATGAACATCCTCATCAAGCTGATGTCGATTGTGGCTCTGGTGTTCGCGCCGCTGTTTTTGCTTTAATTTTTCATTACTTTTTTATTTCTCTTTCTCTTCTTTCCTTATCATGAAGCCGATAAAGCTTTCTTATATCAGGAATTCACTGCTCGAGCTTCCGGATCTCATGACGCTGGTCGAATCCGGCGAGGACCATTTTCCCAACGGCGACCGCGAGGGCTTTGTGGAAACGGTCTTATTCGAGCTTGAGCTGCGGGGCGGCTCGAAATTGCCCGCCGGCGGACTGCGCTACCCTCACGAAAGAATCGATCGCTTCCTCCAGGACTTCCTTCCAGGCGTGTATCGCCTCTTCGAACAGCGCCTTCAATTCGGCGCGCGAATCGGCTGGTATCAGTCTCTTGACCCTGACAAACCCATTCCGGGATTTCCAGGGCCATTACGCGCCCAGGTGTATGGTCCCATCCCTCTTCGTTCTTCTCTTATCGTTCCAGGCCAGAGAACGCCCGAGCTGCTTCCTCCGGGGTATTATCGCCGAATTGTTTTGGAGCTTTGACAGAACTCGTTCACTCATTCAACACGCCGCAGGGACGTTTTAGTCGATTAACCCTTACTGATTAAGGGTGAAAAATAGTAACATATTAATAGTAGTAGTTCTTGAATTACTCTACCACCATCGTGTGGGAAAAAGAGGGGGTAGTGAACAATGATTGTGAAAGACGAATTTTTGAGCAAGCTGAGGCGCTACTTTGGCTTGAACCTGTACGAGGTCAAGATATGGTCAGCGCTCCTGAGCCGCGGCGTATCCACCGCCGGAGAACTTTCTGACATCGCCAACGTGCCGAGATCGAGAAGCTATGACGTTCTCGAAAGCCTTGAGAAGAAGGGCTTTGTCGTCATGAAGCTCGGCAAGCCTATCAAATATATCGCAGTCGAGCCGTCTGAAGTGCTCGAGCGCGTCAAGAAGAATGTCCAGAAGGAAGCCAAGGACCATATGGAGCGCCTTGAGGACCTGAAGAACACGGACATTATTCAAGAGCTTAATTCCTTGCACAAGCAGGGTGTCGAGCTCGTCGAGCCGTCTGACTTGTCAGGCAGCTTGAAAGGCAGGCACAACCTCTACAATCATATCGAACTGACGATTAGGGACGCTGAGGAGGAGGTCATCATCATGACCACTGCCCAGGGTCTTATTCGCAAGGTTGAGGGATTGAAGCCGACCTTTGAGAAGCTCAAGAAGCGCGGAGTCCGGATAAGAATCGCGGCGCCCTTGACCAAAGAGACGCAGGCCGCGGCGAAGGAGCTCGCGGGCATCGCTGAAGTCAGGGACACCAAGATGAACGCCCGTTTCACGTTAGTCGACGGCAAGGAAGTCATCTTCATGGTGATGAACGATACGGATGTCCACCCGACCTACGACGTCGGCATCTGGGTCAATACGCCGTTCTTCGCCTCTGCCATGAGCCAGCTCTTTGATTTGGCCTGGAAGGAGATGAAGGCGACAGTAGCTCCGGTCAAGAAGGCGTAAAGCCTTTTCTTTTCTTATTTTATCTTCTTCAATCTTTTTCTTGCTTTAGCCTAGAACAAACTCATGAGCATATTGAACACAAATCCCGCAAGGAACGCGCCTGCTATAAGGAGCAAAGCGTAAGATGCAAGGTTAGAAATCCAGACTGCTTTATGGACTTCTTTCTTTTTATCTTTGAAAAATCGTTTCAGAATTATGCGTTCGATATAAACAGAAACAAAAAACGCGAAAACCAACCCAACAAAAATCGTCAAGGGATATGTCCAATTAAGGATATTCTGGTCCCAGGGGCACATCCACGCAAGTTCGTAAAAGAATGTCTTGATGCTCGCGCCAATGCTCCAAAATCCAGGTCCGCAGCTTCCGCCCGTCATCAACATCTCAAACCCAAAGAGCAAGGCCCAAGTAAACGGATAGCCTAAGAGTGTTGTGACAAGATTTGCAACCGTTACAGGAATCAGGGTTTTCGTATACTTCGCCTTGATGTATCGTGAGACGATGTAAGCCTCCAAGAGCACGATGGGAATAAAAAGCAAAATCATCCACGAAAGATTGACAGCGACGATGGGGATGCCAATGTCCGCGAGCGCGGCGGGAATTAAAGCAAGACTAAAAATCAGAAAGACAAGACTTTTGCTTCGCATTGGCATTTAGTTAACACAAGTGTAGATAAGTCTTTCTAAAATACATCACTCAGCGTTGCAATCAGCAAACGATTTAAACTTGAACTTTTGGGTTAAACGTATGCATCGCGCGCTCAGTCTTCTCTTCATCGCATTCATTCTGGCTTCCTGCGTTCCTCACGTAAGCGAACCTTCAGAAACACAGGGTGAAAATCTCCCCCTAATTCAGGAGCCAGACAAGCCTTCAGCAGGGGAGCGTGATGAGCCCCTCCGTTCGCCCTGGCAAAAAGAGCGCTGCTCCGGAAGCGGGCCTGTCGAACTCATCTCTCCGATGCGCATCGACGACATCGGCATCGTCCTCCCGATGGGCGCGATGATAGGTGGCCACGTTACCCCCATAGACCACATGTATTTCCAGCCAGCCATCTTCAATTCCGCGCCAGATACGTATCCTGTCTATGCCGACGCGGACGGCGTGATTCAGGGGATAGGGAGCGAGCCGATGGGAAACGAGAACCGGTACAGAAAATACCGACTCATCATCAAGCACACCTGCGATTTCTATAGTATCTACAACCTCCTCACCAGTCTTTCTCCGCAAATTCTAGACGTCAGCGGCACGATTCCTCCAGGGGGATATTCTTCAAAATCAATCTCCGTCAAGCAAGGCGACCTCCTCGGCTGGATAGGCGGACAGACCCTGGATTTGAGCGTGAATTACGACAAAGTAACGTTAGGCTTTATTGTTCCGGAGCATTATGCGAGCGAGCCTTGGAAGATTCATACTGTCGACCCCTTTGATTATTTCAAGGAGCCGGATAAGAGCGCGCTCCTCGCCAAAAACGTCAGGCAAGCAGAGTCCCGCGGCGGAAAAATAGACTATGACGTGGATGGCCGGCTCGTTGGAAATTGGTTCGTTAAGGGCGCGGGAGGGCATGGCGACGGCGGGAAGAATCCGGAATTTTGGAAGAATCATCTCTCCTTCGCCTACGACCCCATCGATCCAACCCGCGTTATTGTTTCTTTAGGGAACTTTACCGACATCGCGAAGAACTCTGGCCTCAACGAACGTGACCGAAACATGATGCAGTACGGCGTGAAGGGAAACGCTCCCGACCCGAAAGACGTTTCTGTCGCGACCGGCCTTGTGAAATATGAATTAGTCGAGACCGATTACCTGCTCGGCGACACGAATCAGGGGTGGAGCCGGATGGACTATGCAGGCAATATCAGAGCTGTAGGCGGAACACAAGTCAAGGGTGTTGTCCTGGCGCAGCTGATTTCAGAGCGGCAACTGAAAATGGAAATTTTTCCCGGAAAGAGTGCTTCGCAAGTCTCAGGCTTTGTCAACCCGGTAGTGTATGAGCGATGAGAAGACCAGCGAGAAAAAGCTTATAAGTCCACCCTCCTTTCTTAAGCTATGGATTTCCCCTCTCTCGCAAAAGAACTGAGAAAGGACATTCTCGTCATGCTCAATAAGGCCTGCGCGGGTCATCCCGGCGGTTCGTTATCTGAAATTGACATGCTCTCTGTCTTGTATTTCGGCGGCATCCTTAACGTCAATCCGCATAAGCCGCTTGACCTGGATAGAGACCGATTTATCCTCTCAAAAGGGCATGCTTCTCCTGGGATGTACACAGTCTTAGCTCGCAAAGGATTTTTCCCAGCCAAGGAATTGGACGGGTTCAGGAAGTTTAATCGTTTATTGCAGGGCCACGTCGACATCAAAGTGCCTGGCGTCGAGATGTCCGCTGGCTCGTTAGGGATGGGCCTCTCCTTCGGCAACGGCGTCGCGTACGCAGGAAAATTAGACAAGAAATCGTACAAGGTCTGGGTCATGGTCGGCGACGGCGAGTGCCAGGAAGGCATGGTCTGGGAAGCGGCGCAGAATACCAGCTTCCACAAGCTCGACAATCTCGTTGTCATCGTCGACAAGAACGGCATCCAGAACGAC
>JAUSJW010000099.1 GCA_030647105.1 Nanobdellota archaeon
ACCGTACCGCCGCAAGCGCGAGGGCAAGACGGATTACAGGAAGCGCATCAAGCTTCTGATGTCTGGAAAGCCGAGACTCACTGTACGCATGAGCCTCAAGAGCATCCGGGCGCAAATCATCACCTTCTCCGAGAAGGGCGACATTGTCGAGACGCAGGCTGACACCAAGGAGCTCTCGCAGTTCGGCTGGAACTATCCGGCGAGCAATACTCCTTCGGGATATCTCTTAGGCATGCTCATCGCAAAGAAGGCGAAAGAGAAGGGTGTTGAGGAGGCTATCCTCGACATCGGATTCAGAAAATCTGTTCCAGGAAGCACGGTGTTCGCGGTGCTCAAAGGCGCTGTGGATGGCGGGTTGAATGTGCCGCATGGCGAGAGCGTTTTGCCAAAGCCCGAGCGCTTGTTTGGCAAGCACATCGCCGATTACGCGGTAAAGCTCAAGGCTGACGGCGGCTACGAGAAGAAGTTCTCGGCTTACCTTAAAGCGGGAGCAAAGCCTGAGGACATGCCGAAGGCTCTTGAAGCCGCGAAGAAAAAGTTAATGGGTGGTTCCTCATGAAAAGACGATCAGAAATCAGGGAGGAGCCGGGAGAGCAGCTCGAGAGACTGCTCGCGAACATTGACGCCTGGCAACCCAAGACAGAACTGGGAAGGAAAGTGAAGGCTGGCGAAATCACAGATATCGATTACATCCTCGACAATGGCTTTAAGATTTTAGAGCCGGAAATCGTGGACAAGCTGATTCCGGGCATGGAATCCGAGCTGCTGCTCATCGGGCAGAGCAAGGGTAAGTTCGGCGGAGGCCAAAGAAGGGTGTTCAAGCAGACGCAGAAGAAGACCGCTGAAGGCAACAGGCCGCAGTTCGCGACGATTTGCGTCATCGGGAACAAGAACGGCTACGTCGGCATTGGAAACGGCAAGAGCCGTGAAACTGTTCCGGCGCGCGAGAAGGCCATCCGAAACGCGAAAGTCAACCTCTTCAAGATTCGACGCGGAGCAGGAAGCTGGGAAGACAGTTCTTCGGAACCCCATAGCATCCCTTACTTAGTTGAAGGGAGATGCGGCTCTGTCCGCGTGAAGCTCATGCCCGCGCCCAGAGGCACGGGGCTTGTGGCGCACAAGGAAGTGCAGAAGATTTTGAGGCTCGCAGGCATCAATAATGTCTGGTCCAAGACGTTTGGACACCTGACCACGACGACCAATCTGGTTAAAGCCACTGAAAAAGCGCTCAAGAACCTCATGCGCGTCAAGATTGATTCCACCCTCAACGTGTCGGAAGGCGCGAAGCGCACGCTCAAGCAAGAGTTCAAGGACGTGACCCCATGACCATGATCGCTGTCGTTCGAGTGAGGGGGCTTGTCCGGGTTCGCATCCCGCTCCAAGCGACCATGAAGCACATGCGCTTGATGAACCACAACTATTGTGTATTCCTTGAAGCCACGCCCCAGAATCTAGGTATGATTAAGAAGGTGCGCGACTATATCACGTGGGGCGAAGTTGACGAGGCGTTCATGAAGGAAGTCGCGGAGAAGCGCGGCGACTTGTATATCGGCCCTGAGAAGGACGCGAAAGGGAAGATTTCCTACGCGCGCCGCTTCATTGTTATCGGCGGCAAGAAGTACCGCAAGCATTTCAGGCTCAACCCGCCACGAAGCGGATATGGAAGGGAAGGCGTCAAGACCCCCTTCTCCAAGGGCGGCGCCCTCGGGGACAGGAAGGAGAAGATAGCCGACCTCCTAAGAAGGATGATGTAACATGGTCTACCGCCAACGAACAAAGTTTTCCAGACAGCGCGCGAGCTCCACGCACGGCTGGGGCGCGAAGAAGAAGCACCGTGGCTCTGGCCATCGCGGCGGAGTCGGCATGGCCGGCACGGGAAAGAAGGCCCAGGGCAAGAAGACTATGATTTGGGACAACCCGCTCTACTTTGGCAAGCACGGCTTCAAGAAGAAGGGCGAGGTTACCGTCTATACCTGCATCAATCTCGACCAGCTCCAACTGATGCTCCCTAAGCTCGTGGCAGAGAAGAAAGTCACGATGGAAGGCAAGACTTTTATAGTGGACCTGCCCAGCCTGGGATACACCAAGCTGCTCGGCTCCGGCAAAGTGACGCACAGCCTGAAAATCAAGGTGCCCCGCGCTTCAGAGAAGGCGGCGGCGAAAGTCGCGGAGCAGGGCGGCGCTGTAGAGACTGAATCGACGGCGTAAGATGTCATTTTTCAAAACCATTGTCTATAACCTGCCCGAGGTTGCGGCGCCTGAGCAGAAACGGCTCGCGTTTGGCGAGAAGCTGAAATGGACTTTGATTACCCTAATTCTTTATTTTGTTCTCGGCATGATGCCTCTTTTCGGGCTCGGGGAAAATTCCCTCCAGCAGTTCGAGTTTCTTTCGATTGTCCTCGCGTCTCCGTTCGGCTCCATCATCTCCCTCGGTATTGGCCCTATTGTCACGGCGTCCATCGTTCTGCAATTGCTCAATGGCTCTGGCATTGTGAAGTTCGACCTGGCCTCCCATGAGGGGAAACGATTGTTCCAGGGCATCCAGAAGCTGCTGAGCTTCTTCTTTATCATCTTTGAAGGCGCTATCTACGTCTTCATGGGCGGCCTTGCGCCCTCTAATACGCTTATCGGCACTCCACAGTATTTCCAATTGCAGCTGCTCCTCGTGTTCCAATTGGTGCTTGGCGGCCTGATGATTATGTTCATGGACGAGATTGTCTCGAAATGGGGCTTTGGCTCTGGCATCAGCCTCTTCATCGCCGCCGGAGTGTCGCAAAGTATCTTCATTCAGGCCTTTAGCTGGCTTCCGGGTCCGACGGGGCTTGAAGGAGTCACCTATTCCATCGGCGCGATTCCTGCGCTCTTCCAGGCGCTCGCCGCCGGGGACCCGACAACCGCGGGCATCCGCCTGGCGGCTCTGCTGTCCACCGCGCTCATCTTCCTTGTCGTCGTTTATGTGCAGAGTATGAAGGTTGAGATTCCGTTGTCTTTCGGAAGAGTTCGAGGACAGGGCATCAGATGGCCCCTTTCATTCATGTATACTTCGAACATCCCCGTTATTTTGGTGGCCGCGCTCCTCGCGAACTTCCAGCTGTGGGGCAGACTGCTGCAGAATTGGATAGGGCCGAACCTTTTCGCGCGCTTCTCTGACGGCGGTCAGGTCATTGGCGGATTCCTCTATTGGGTTCAGGCTCCGGATATCCTAAGAATGATTATCGAGCAGAAGACGTTCTTCTTTGGCGCCGCTCCCTACATCCAGTCGCTGGTCTATATCCTGGTCATGATTCTTGGAAGCATCGTCTTCTCCATCTTCTGGGTGCAGACCGCGGGCATGGACGCGAAGAGCCAGGCCAAACAGATGATGAACGCCGGTTTGCAGATTCCTGGATTCAGGAGAGACGAGCGCGTGCTTGAAAGTTTATTGAACCGGTACATCTGGCCCTTGACAATTATGGGCGGAGCGACGGTCGGGTTGCTTGCGTCGCTTGCTGATTTGACCGGAGCGCTGTCGCGCGGAACGGGCATTTTGCTAGCAGTTATGATTGTGTATAAGCTCTACGAAGACATCGCGCGCCAGCACATGATGGACATGAATCCCGCGATGCGCAAGTTCATGGGTGGATAGATGGTGTTTACTGATTTTTTGAATCCTGTTTTCGCTCCTCTTCTTGGACTCGACCCACTTCTTGCCGTCGGCATTGTCGCGCTCGTTGTCAGCGTCTTGATTACCGTGATTTACAAGTATACCACTGACCAGGACCTCATGAAGCGGCTCAAGACCGAGCTGAAAGAGCTGCAGGCTGAGATGAAGCTCCTTCGGGACAACCCGGAAAAGATGATGGAAGTGAACAAGAAGGCCATGGAAAGCAACATGAAGTACATGAGCCAGAGCATGAAAAGCACGCTGTACACGCTCTTGCCGCTTTTTCTCATCTTCGGATGGATGAACGCGAATTTCTCTTATGAGAGCATCCAACCTGGAGAGCAGTTCTCCGCCACGCTGATGTTCGCGAAGAACACCGTTGGAAACGCGACTATCGCGCTTCCCCCTGGAATCGAAGCCGTCGGACCCATGACACAGACTATCGCTGACGCAAAGGCGACGTTCCAGCTGAAAGGCCAAGAAGGGGCGTATACTGAGGGCAAGGCGCTCACCTTTGACTACAACAATAAACTCTATTATAAGGAGGTGCTCATCACCGACGGATTCGCTTATGCCCCTAAAGATGAGAAAATCAGCGATTCCAAGCTCAAGCTGATCACCCTAGATTATGATAAGAGGCGCATCCTTCCCGTGCTCGGATGGGGCTGGCTGGGAGCATACATCTTGTTCTCGATTGTCTTCTCGATGCTGATTCGGAAATGGATGAACGTGTATTGACCCTTTGAAGAGAAGGACTATACCTTATTTTTCTCTTATAGCGAATCTCGCTAATTTTAACACTTTCGCGAGGTTCGCTAGAATAGCAAATCGCAAGTAAAAAGTTTTAAAATTTTTGCTATTAGCCTATTTTTTCGTTTCAAGGTCCTTGCGAACATCTGAAGAAAGGGCGAACGCATAGACTTCAAAGAAAGGTACCCCTTTCTTGTTTGTTTTCGGGACAAGCTGAGTAATCGGTATATAACTGGTTGGTCCGGGTGTTACTTGATTTAGGTATAGTTCTCTGCCACTTAGGCTAACTCCAAACAAGGCATCGTCTCGCTTATCGTTCAGCTCGATTGTTGTTTTTGTTAATCCTTCATAGGCCCACATATGCAAATAAGCATCGCCTTCCTGACGTATCCCTAGCCGCAAACGAAACGCCTCTTTCAGGCGCGCGAGATTCGCTCTCTGAAGCTCTAGGTTCACCACTTCATAAAAAAAACAAGTATTGATTATGCAATTTCCTTCCTTTGCTTCCAGCCTTCTTTTGAGGCCTTCCTTCGCCCAAAGACCGACAATGGTCCCCTCACCCGAGGATTTGAGAACGCTTCGGGTATAGTTAAAGGCCGCGTGTTCAATAACGACGATTTTTGCCATCGCTACCTGATTTTCATTCCAGTTATTAGCGGATGCTTGCTTTTGTATCGTTTCATACTCTTGATCGATACGCTGTTCCATATCTCGAAACCCTGGAAAGCTTTGAACCTTTTCCCGACTCAAATGAGCCAGAATTTCTCTTGGCGCTTGCGCATAAACGGTCATCGCGAGGAGATCCGCATTGAACTCGGAATAGGGCATGCCTTTTCTTACCCAGTTGTCATGCCAACGCGTGAGCGTATCCAATCCTGCGGGTGTCTTAATACGGTCAACGAGCTGGTCATTCGCCTGTTGATAGACCCAGCTGCGTGTAGCAAGCTCATACTGTTCAATAGGCACAACGCGTGCATCGTCCCAGGATTCTGCTTTCGCGACCTCGACAGTCGGAGTTGTGGGCGGGTTTGTGGGGCCGCACCCCAGGGCCGTTGACGCCGCGAGGACTATCGCTACAAGTGGACGGTTCATAAGGTTAGGAGCGCTAAATTCTATATAAATCTGTATTCTTGGTGGAAATCTCTCTTATTTTTTATAGGCAAGCTTTATAAATGGATTCAGACTCCTTTGTACCATGGTACGAAGAAGTTTACGCTCGGCATCCTGGCGCTTAATCAAGGTAAAGGCACCCGGCGGCGCCATCAAGATCCACTATAGAAAGGTTCGGCCCAAGAAGGCGCACTGCCCGGTTACGGGACAGCCGTTGCAAGGTGTGGCTCGGCTCAGGCAGTCGCAGAAAGCGAACAAGACCTCGAAGAGGCCTGAGCGCCCCTATGGCGGCGTTTTGAGCTCTAAGGCGATGCGCTCCAAATTCAAGCAGAAAGCAAGACAGATTGACGCTTCTTAATCTCCTGCCAGCGCTGGCGACGGGCTGGGAGAAATAGAGGAGGAAACACCATGTTCGAAACAGGAAGAGTATGCATGAAGGTTGCTGGCCGAGACGCTGGCAGAATGTGCGTTGTTGTAGACGCTATCGACACCAAAATTGTCCTGATTGACGGCGACGTCCGAAGAAGGAAGTGCAATATCTTCCATCTCGAGCCGCTGGAAAAGGTCATTTCTCTGAAGAAAGGCGCTTCGCATACTGAAGTCGAGAAGGCTTTCAAGGAGCTCGGGTATTCTATGTGGAACACTAAGCCCCGCGAGAAGACCACTAAGCCGACGACGATTCGCAGCGCCAAGAATACTAAAGTCGCTGAGCCCAAGGCGGAGAAGAAGGCTTCAAAGACCAAGGCTCCCAAAGTAGCGAAGCCGAAAGCCGAGAAGAAGGCTCCGAAGGCTGAAGCGAAAAAGGAATGATTCTTAGATTATTTTTTATTACTCTTTTTGATTAGAATAAGAGATTGATATCCAATTCAAACACCGCTACCGGCATAATTAACTGCCAGTTTTCCAAGACTTGGGGGTGTAATTCTCCGATGAGGCCCGCTTCTTTCTTGCCGACGAGAATTTTCGCGACCCTGCCGGGGATGAAGCTGGGGTGCTCTGTTTTTTCTATTGTGATTTCCTTGCCTACCATGCGCATCAGATAATCGAGGACTTGCCTTGCCTTGGTGTAATCCGCTTTCTCGTCCGCGACGCCGACGACGAGCTTTTGGGTTTCAGCGATGCCTGTTTCTGTCTGGCCTTTCGCGAAGGTTGGGAGCATGGTGAAGAGGAACTGTGGATATTCATATTGGCGGTTGCGCTGGAAGAGTTCGACTAGGGTTGGAATGCCCCAGGCGGGAAGGACATCGTACTCCTGATTGACGGAGTTCGAGAGCTCGATGAGACTCTCTTTCGCGAGCATCTTTGTGTTCTGGGTTTCCTTTGACGTCAGGATGGTGGGAGCGCACTCAAGGAATCCCAATCCCGCGAGGATTTCGCCGACATTTCGCTTGAGAACGTTTTCCTTGTGCTCTTCGCCGATGGTAGCGACTTGTGGGAGCTCTTCGGTGAAGTTCTCAAAGCCGTAGGCGATAGCGATGTCCTCGACTAAATCTAAAGGATGGAGAATATCAGCGCGATACGCGGGAACGAGGGCCTTGCCTTTCTCGTAGCCGTAGCCCATTCTGGCGAGGAGCTCCTTGACATCCTTTTCCTTGAGGTCGAGACCGAGAATTTTGTTGACGTACGCGATGTCAATCAGCTGTTCTGATGGAGTCAAATCAGGAGAGACCAGCTTTTTGCCATACGCCTCAATGTCCATGGCGTGAATCTGGCCGCCCATGTCCGCGAGGGCGCACACAATCATATTGAGGCACTTTGCCTGGGCGTCGTACGCTGAGCCTGAGCATTCGATGAAAACGGTTGTTGTCTTTTCTGTGACCTTGCCGACGTCGTAGCTGTTGATAATGGGAGGGAGGGAAAGAATTTTGTCTTTCGCGTCGACGAAAAGCGGGTAGCGCGTCTTGCCCGCGAGCAGGTGAGCGTACTCTTTTCCTGTCGGATGGGTTTCAAGAATTTCCTTTGCTGTCATTTCTTTTGTTGATTCGAGCGGGCGGAAACTGATTTGCTGCGGCGGAAGGGCTTTGAAGGTGATGGGCATCGTTATCTTTTCGAGAGGATAGATTCCGATAGCGACCTTTTTCCTGTTTCTGCCGAAGGTGACGTGGAGCTTCTCCTGGATTTGGATGATTTCCCTGATTTTTTCGTCGTCGAGCTTGAGGCCTGTGACAATCGCGCAGGCGCTCCAGGGGCGCACGTCTTTCACCGAGGGGTCGATGACCATCTTGTGCTTGGGCTTTTCTACTTTGTACTGCTTCAATCCGGTTTCTACGCCAAGGAAGCTCTTGAAGGCGCGCGCGAAGCCCGGGTCTGAGAGCAGGTCGGGGCGGTTGGGGAAGATTTCGACGACAATCTCGTCTTTGGTTACGGATTCTAAATCAGTTCCGAGCATGCTGATACGCTCTTTCAATTCCTCTTCTGGGAGCGCTTTGCCTATCGCTTTCTCCAGCACTTTTCGGTTGAGGGTGATGGTTGGCATTAGTTCATCCAGTGCTTCATGTCTTTCAATTGTCTGATGTCGTTCTTGTAGATGTCACGGATGGAAGTGATTTTGTAATAGTCCGAGATGATACGTTCAAGTCCAAGGCCCCAGGCGAGGACGGGGATATCTTTTCCTAACAGAGGCTTGACCATTTCGGGGCGGAAGACGCCCGCGCCGCCGAGTTCAATCCATTGTTTCTTGATGGGGTGGAAGACTTCGACTTCGCAGCCGGGCTCGACATACGGAAAGTGCGCGGGACGGATTCTTATTTTCTCGAAGCCCATCTTCTGGAAGAATTGTCTGAGGTAGCCGAGGAGGTGGCGGAAGTTCGCGTTCTCGTCGACGACGATTCCGCCGACCTGGTAGAACTCGAAGAGGTGCTTCCAGTCGAGCGCTTCATTGCGGAAGACTTTCATGATTTGGAAGGTTTTGAGCGGGAGCGTTTTCGCTTTGCTGAGCATCTGCGCGCTGAGGTAGGTGTCGTGTGTAATGAGCATGAGCTGTTTTGCCACTTCTTCATCCCAGGTTCCGCCCCAACCCTTGGAGCCAGTCGTGTGACCGGACTCGTGGGCTTTCTTGACTTCTGACGCAATCTTCGGGAGCTTGCCCTTGCTCGGCTCTTTGATGTAGAACGTGTCTTGCATCTGCCTCGCGGGGTGGTCCTGCGGGACGAATAAGGCATCCAAGTCCCAGAACGCTGTCTGAACAGAGGGTCCTGAGAGTTCGGTGAAGCCCATCTCGAGCCAGACGGATTTCATGTAGTCCATCGCCTGATTGACGAAGTGGCGCTTGCCGCCGGTGATGAAGGGAGCTTTGGAATTGAGCTCGTATTCTCTGAAGACCTTGCCTTTCCACTTGCCGGATTGCAAGAGTTCTGGGGTGAGACGGTCCAAGGCTGAGTATTCTCCCAGATTGAGATTCGCGAGCTGTTTTCCTGTTGCCGTGAGTTCCGCGCTCCAGAGGTTCGCTTTCTCGAGGCGCACGATGTCTTTTCGCTTCAACAATTCGTCTGCCACGGGTTTGTCTTTGGGCGAGGGAGTGAGGGGAAAAGCTTTTTTGAGGAATAGTTCTTCTGGCCATTCAGAATCGAGCAGTTTCTTGCCTTCTGGCGTGAGAGAAGCTACGAGCTCCTTTTCTTTCGCGAGCGCGACTGCGTTCTTCTTTCTGAGGAGGCCGATGCAGATGTTGAGCTCGTTCATGTCGAGTTTCGCCTTGGTCATGACGTCCTTGACACTCAGGGGGCCTTGGGCGATGGCTTTGAGGAATCTGCGTTCCGGTAAGCCGTGCTTGAGATACGATTTTCCATTGTCACCGAGGACGAGGCGCTCTTTTTCTTCTTGGGAGAGATTGAGCGCTGCCTTGGCTGAGAGCCACTGCAGGGCGCGCATGACCTCGACTTCCTGCATGCCTGAGGCTTGCATGAGGGCGGGAAGGGTTGCGTGCTCTTTGAGGAAAGGCAAGAGCTTGCGCTCGAGCAGGTGGAGATTCTGAGCGAGATGGGTAACGTCCATAGCGCGTCAAATGCCGAGGGACTTTTAAGGATTGTGGTAGTGTTCTGGGCGCAGGATAGGGATGCCCTTGAAGGAGCCTAGTTTGAGGAGGTGGTTGTCTCTTGTGATGATGACGTGCGCCTTGCATTCTAGGGCGCACTCGAGGATTTTGTTGTCATCTGGGTCTTCGCACAAGAAGACTCTCTTTTGAGGCTGCACAAACGCGGCGTGATTAATGAGGAAGATACGCGTATCGTGTACTTCTTCTTGAGACTGACCAAATTTTCTCCATAAGGTCCTGCTCAGCTCATCAAGGATATCGAAAGAAAGCGTAAGCTCGTTTTCCAAGGCATTCGAAACGATGTCCCGGCCTTGGCCCTCCCAAAACAATCCAGAAATGAAGATATTAGTGTCTAGCACGATCCTCCTTGCGCATCTGATGGATAATATCGACAACATCGTCTTCGGTCCAGCCGTTCTTCTTGATGATGGGCGCGGCTCCCTTGCGGAGGCGTTCACAGAGCGCCTCGAATTCCTGGAGCTTGCTGAGGACGATACCCTCCTTGGTGCCTGTTACCGCGAGATGGTCTCCGGTGTTGATTCCAAGCTCTTCCCTGAGGCTCTTCGGAAGGACAATCTGCCCTTTGCTGGATACGTTTACTATCATAGTCTCACCAGTAAGAAGTAAGCATTGCTTACTTTTAAATTTATCGGCAAGGAAAAGGATGGGAAGCGCTCCTTAATAACATTGAGCACGAAAAAATCGGAAGATTTCCGAGTTGGGAAGGGAACTAACGGAAAATCACATGGCCGCTGCATCCCGCTTCCGCTTGCGCTCTTTGATTGAAACATTTATATAGGCAAGAACAGGGGATGCGCCTATGGAAAAAGAGGAGTGGTATCTCTTAGGCTTGCCGGAGGCCTATAAGAGACTGGGCTCTTCTGAGAAAGGACTTTCTTCCAAAGAAGCGGCGGAGCGGCTCAAGGCTGGCGGGAACGTGTTTGCGGAGGAGAAAAGAGTGTCGTGGGTGAAGACGCTTCTTTTACAGTTCAATTTGGTGGTGGTGATTCTCGTGTTCGCCGCGCTGGTGTCGTGGGCCACGGGCGATACTGTTGAGGCGATTGTCATCTTTATTATCATCGCGTTGATTGTGCTGTTGGGCTTCATCCAGGAGTACCGCGCGGGCAAAGAGATGGACGCTTTGAAGCACCTCACGCCTCGGAAAGCCAAGGCATTGAGGAATGGGAAGCCGGAGGAGATTGACGCCGCTACGCTGGTTGCCGGTGATGTCATTGTTCTGGAGCGGGGCAATCTTGTGCCGGCTGATGCTCGCTTGATTACCTGCAACGCGCTTGAGTGCGACGAGAGTGCGCTTACAGGGGAGAGCGTTGCGGTGTCGAAGGCGGCTGTTACGCTTTCTTCGGCGAAGGCTATCTCTGAGCAGCAGAACATTGTGTTTGCGGGAACGCAGGTGACGAACGGCAACGCGCTCGCGCTGATTGTGCGAACGGGGAAGGAGACTGAAATCGGGAAAGTGAGCTCATTGCTTACTGAGATGGGGCTTGAAGAAACGCCGCTGCAAAAAAGACTGGACAAGATGAGCAAGCGGCTCTCGCTCCTGGTTGGTGGGTTATGTATCATTATCTTTGCTGTCAGCTTATCGCATGGCACTAGCATCGCCGGAGCCTTGCTATTAGGTGTAGCTGTGGCAGTGGCTGGGATTCCTGAAGGATTGCCGACGATTATCACGATTACCTTGGCGCTTGGCGTGAAGCGGATGGCGCGGCGGAATGTGATTATCAAACGATTGCCCGCGGTTGAGACTTTAGGGACGTGTACGGTCGTGTGTACCGATAAAACGGGGACGCTGACGCAGAACAAGATGGTGGTCGAGAAAATATTTACATTAGATAAGGAATTTTCTATTACTGGAAAGGGCTTTGAGCCGAAGGGGTTCTTCTTTCTTGTGGG
>JAUSJW010000003.1 GCA_030647105.1 Nanobdellota archaeon
GGTCCTTCCCGCCTACCTCGTCGGCAGGGAAGTCGAGCAGAACACGCGCTTCAATATTACGCGTTCCATGCTTGTGCCATCCGGTGAGGGCTATGTTATCAACCCGCTTTCCTCTGGCGCGTCGTACTTCTTCACCAACCGCGAACAGCAAGGAAAGGTCGAGCTCTTCATGAACCCGGAGGAATCCCCGTCACGAAAGGCTCTCGAGAACATCCAGCAGGTCGCCCAGAAACGCCGTCTCGACCTCGTCGTCCATTTCCTCAAGCCAGCGGCGCAGAACCTTGTCTGCGTCAAAGAACTCGAGCCTGAGAAATTGCAGCCCTTCCTCAGCTGCCTGGAGAAAGATGAGACTGAAAAGTGCTACGCGAATTACCAAATCAACCAGCAGGAAGTCGAGTCCTGCGATGACGCGTCGATTCTCGCGAGCGACGCCCAGCGCGCCAAAGCCTTCTACATCAACACCGCTCCTGTCTTCGTCTTCAGCAACCAATACAAGAAAGGTGGCTCATTAAGCCCTGAATTGCTAGAAGAAGCGTTCTGCAGCGTCAACGCCTGCTAATTCCTTTTTTTCTTACTACATAGATGAACGTCGTAACATTATCCTGCTTGTCGCCGATGTTGCTATCGAGTATCTGAAGCCCATACATGGTCATGCCCATGATGCTCCCTACCGCGGCTACGTTGAGAAGTCTTCCATCGTGGATGTCTCGCATCGCTTTTGCCGTGCTTTCAACTGCGATGCGTTCGGCGGAGGGATAGTTCGCTCCAAGATAGAGTTCACACTCGCGCAACGCCGTGTCCTTCGAGCGAATTTCGGTGATATCCGAACGGCTTGCGTCAGGATGGATGCCGAGCGCAAGACAGATGTCCAAGTCGTGGCTATACTTTCTAGTAAACGTTTCCCTCTCCTTCATCCTCCTTATGGTTTCCCCATAATCGCCGGCGATGCTGTTGCGAAACGGAACAACACCACCTTCCACCGTTTTACTGTCAACGGCGTCAAAGACCTCATCAATGGAACCGAGTGGAACCTTTTCAATATTATGCCTGCCGAGCCTCGCGGTAAACAGTTCAACCGCTTGCTGGGTGTAGGTTCCAGCGGGTCCCAAATAACCGATTCTCATGAGAGAAAGGAATCAAAAGGAGAATATAAACGTAAGGAAAAAATAAAAAAATTAAAGCTCGTTCGCCGTGAGCAATTCAACACGCGTCTCGTCCTGGCCGACATGGCTGTCCATGCCAATCAGGATTTTGACGTCCGCGCGCTCGCAGCTTCTGACAAGCTCCTTCTCGATGGAGCCGTCGAACACAACCGCGTACACGCCGCGGCCCATGCTCTTCAATGTCGGCTCAAGCTCGGTCAAGGGCACCTTGCCAAGAACTGCCAGTTTGTCGTCCAAAACCTGCGCTCCGCGGGTTCCAACCAGGCTTTCAAGCATCTCGGAGAACGCTTTCTTCTGCTCCTCGGTCAGCTCCTTCCTTTTCAGGGGCTGCTGCTGGAGAGGCGCGCGCATAGGCGGTTGCTGCTGCATCATTGGAGGTCTTCCCGGTGGCATCGGCCTGGCGGAACCAAAGGGCTTGCGCGCCCCGCCGTTCGGGCCTTCTTTGTTGCCGATTTCCATCAGCGCCTGTTCGCCAGAGACGCGCGCTCGTAGGGAGTTGTGGATTTCCTTCTTGGTGATTTCCTCAACTTCCTTGCCGTCCGGCGCTTTCGTCACGAAATCCACTTCAGCGCGTGCAGTCACTTCCTTGATAATCAGGCTACCGCCCCTATCACCGTCAGTGAACAGCGTAACCGTCTTCTCCTTGCATAAAGGAATCAGGCTTTCAGGCATGTTGGTGCCGTTCATGGCCACCGCGTTCTTGAATCCGTGCTTCAAAAGATTGATGACATCAGCCCGGCCTTCGACCAGGATGATTTCATCGCTCTCTTCAATCGCGGGTCCGGCGGGCAATTTCTCAGGCCCCCATTCCGTGATTTCCATGACGCGGACAGAATACGCGACCTCGTCAGCCAGTTCCTGGCTGTCGGGAATCGAGGATTCCATGAGGTTCTTGAGCAGTTGTTTAGCGCGCTCAATGACCTGCTTCCTTTTGCTAATGCGAACATCGTCAATCTTCTCAATAATTAGATGCGAGTTGCAGGGTCCAATGCGCTGGATAATCTCCAAAGCCGCCGCGATAATCGCGGTCTCAGCCTTGTCCAGAGAACTCGGAACAAGGATTTTGCCCGAGGTCTTGCCTGCTTTGGTATCAGTATTGACCTCAATGCGGCCAATCCTTCCTGAACGCTGCAGTTCCCGTAATTCAAGGTCTGCTCCGAGAAGTCCTTCTGTCTGTCCGAAGATGGCTCCGATGACGTCAGGTCGGTCGACCACACCATCGATTGTGATGTTTGCTTGAATGATATATTTTGCTGAAACTGGGCTGACTTTTCCCATAGTGGTTCACCTTGTGCTTGTAGAAAACGAGGGAAAAAATGGAGCCCGCCACTAACTCCCAAACTCATGGCTTGCCGTTGATTAGACGTCCCTTGCGGGGATTTTAGCGTAGCTCCTTTGAGTACTCTCGTGGCAGGCTTTTATGAACATGATAATCCCAATAGTTTTCTACTGATATCCGCATAGAAGTCAAACGAGGTATAAAAAGGTTTGGATTATGAATTAATTTCTATATAGAAAAAATAGGTTTACTCCTCTAATATCCCAAGAAGCAGACCGTACGCTAGAACATGGCGCGTCTTTGGAAGCCCCCCTAACAAAGGGAGCGCCAAGTCAAACACACGTTCTGCGATACTAAGCGTTGTGACTTCTCGGTCGCTTCCGCTCATCAGGCTGCCAATGTCTGCTCCTACCCCTCCTCTTCCAATCCAGACACCCCCTGCTTGGAGGCGTGTGATATCAGGCAGACTACTTCCATCAGTGGTGCGCGCATAGGGCCCAAGAACAATATCTCTTAACGGAACATACAAAACTCGCCGTGAGGCATCTCCTTCAAGAGGCACCCTCAATCGTTCTGGAAGCGTATGAGAACCCAAGCCGACAAGGTAGGCAGGCAATAATCTGTTATCGTTCTCAACCATATTAAAGGAGAGGGCTTCCTGCCTTATAAGGCTGCTTGAGAACTGACAAAGCCAACTAGAGCGGCATACTTCATCCAAGAACTCCCGTCTTCTTTCCAGCCCGAACAGCAGCGGAAACAAACTCTTCAATATCCTTCTCTGTATGCGCGGCGGAAATCTGCACGCGAATCTCGTCCCGACCAGCCGTCACAACCGGATACGACAGGTTCGTCGCGATGAATCCTTCCTCAAAGAGCGCCTTCGCGAAGTTTCTGCACTTGACGCTCTCGCCAATCAGGAGCGGCTGGACCGCGTGAATAGAGTCAGCAGCAAAAGCAAATCCGGCTTCTTTCATCTTCTTCTTGAAAGAAGCGATATTCGCGTGCAGCTTCTCAATAAACTTCTTCCCTTCAGCACTATCAACCAGTTTTACCGAAGCCAATCCAGCTCCAGCAGTGCCAGGAGAAATCGAATTAGAATAGATATACGTCGGAGACGCCTCACGCAGGTAATCAATCATCAGCTTGTCGCTCACAACATACCCACCGTCCGCTCCAAATCCTTTTCCAAGAGTCCCAATCAATAAGTCGCAGCGAGCAGAACAAAACTCTTCAACCCCCCTTCCACTTTTTCCAAAGGCGCCGATGCCATGGCTGTCGTCCACAATCGTCACAACACCTTCCTCAAACTCCTTTTCAAAAGATTTCGCGATGTCGCAGAACTTCTTCAAGTCTTGATATTCTCCGAGCATGGAAAAGATCCCATCAGTAACTGCGACAACCCGCTTGAACTTCCCCTTGTTCTCATCAAGAATCCGTCTGAAGTCCTCTAAATCCAGATGCTTGAACACTAGCCTGTTTTCTTTAGGCAAGTTAGCGACCCGAATCCCGTCAATAATGCACCGATGATTCAACTCATCCGAAACTACAAGCGTGTTGTCAGACACTTTTGTATCCTTCGCCTGGCCTTTAATCATGCATTGAATAACCGCCATGCTCGTCGCGAACGCGGAAGAAAACACCATACCCGATTCCCGGTGATGAAACGCGGCAAGCGCAGATTCCAGCTCCTTGTGCACTTTCAAAGTACCGGAAATGAAGCGGACAGCTCCCGGTCCTGTTCCAAAGTGCCGTGATGCCTCCTCCTCTCCTTTTCTCAACGTTTCATGGAATCGCAATCCTAAATAGTCATTCGAGTTGAAGATAGAATACTTCTTTCCTTTAATCAATGCTTTAGGCGCGTGCCCGGCTTCATGCGAAAATCCCTCGAAAACCAGCTCCTCGCGTTTCGTCGTCCCAGCAGAATCAACTCTCGCCAATTCAGCTTGTAAGGTCTCGCGGAGACTCATTTGCGTATCCCTAGCTTCTTCTTGAGCTCCTTAATCATGATGGTAGTCATCTCAGCCACTCCGTATGTATGCTTCCAGCCCCAGTCCTTGCGCGCCTGGCTGTCGTCAACACTCTGCGGCCAGGAATCGGCGATTTTCTGCCGGGCGTCAGGCACATACGTGCACGTGAACTTTGGCAGGTGCTTTTTCACTTCAGCTGCGAGTTCAGCGGCCGAGAAGCTGATGGCCGCGAGGTTGTAGCTCGTGCGCACCGCGATTTTTTCGACTGGCGCTTCCATAAGCTTGATGGTGCCCTCGATGGCGTCGTCCATGTACATCATGGGAAGGATCGTATCGGGGCGCACGAAACACTCGTATTTCCCTTTCTGGAGCGCGTCGTAGAAAATTCCAACCGCGTAATCCGTCGTTCCGCCGCCTGGCGGCGCCTTGTAGCTGATGAGGCCGGGATAGCGCAAGCTGCGCACGTCCAGGCCGTATTTATGGTGATAATATTGGCATAGGAGTTCCCCAGAAACCTTAGTCACGCCATACATAGTCGTCGGCTCGAGAATTGTGTGCTGGGGCGTGTTGACGCGCGGTGTCGTGGGTCCGAACGCTGCGATGGAGCTCGGCCAAAACACTTTCTTTAGCTTGTGCTTCACAGCGAGGTCAAGGACAATCTTCAGGCTTTTCACGTTGAGCCGCCAGGCGTTGTCTGGATTCTTCTCACCGCTCGCGGAAAGCAGGGACGCGAGATGGTAAACCGTGTCTACCTGGTTGTGCACAATGAGGCTCTCAATCTCTCCTTTGTCGGTGGCGTCGCAAATCTCGTACGGCTCCATCTCCTCGGGAGGGTGAGGCTCACGAATATCGACGGCGATGATATTCTCTCTGCCGTATTTCGCCCTCAGGGCGGGAACAAGCTCAGAGCCAATCTGCCCAAAAGCGCCAATGACGAGGGTTTTTGCCATTCAAGGCTACAAAGTGGCTCGATTTTTAAAGATATTGGCGAAACTAGGCCTGGGCTGGGGATATGAGGGTACTAGGGAAACGAAGCACGATTAAGAGCATCTCAATCATTTAGAAAAACCCTAAAGAGACCCCCGAAGGGGCCCCCTTAGGGAAAAAGAGGTAATCCTTTTGTAGAAGGCGCTTCTATATAAATGTTTCTTTTATGACACCATTCTTGAGTGGTTTCTATGAGTTTTCATTCTTGTGTGAAGTCGTAAAGGGACGAAGCCTCTGAGTCCCTTTACCGCTTCCCCCTATTCGCTATACTTTTATAAGCCGTATCCACACTCATCAAGAACATGACTCAGGACAAGTTCAAGACGATGCACAATGTCTTTGATAATTTCACCAATCTCACGCTCTTCAAGCTCATCTCCCAAGGCCACTTCGAGGGCCTCGAAGGCCCCGTAAGCATTGGCAAGGAGGCCAACATCTTCACGGCCAAGAAAGGAGACGGGAAAGTTATCGTGAAAATCTATCGCCTGGAAGCGTGCGACTTCAATCGCATGTATGACTATATCAAGGAAGACTCGCGCTATATCAACCTCAAAGGAAAAAAGCGAAAAATCATCTTCGCCTGGGTACAGCGCGAGTTCCGCAACCTCATGAAGGCCAGAGAAGCGGGTGTCCGTGTTCCAACGCCGCTCACCTTCGCCAACAACATCCTGGTCCTCGAGATGATTGGCCAAGCGGAACCCGCGTCAAAATTGAAAGATGAGGTTCCCAAAGACAAGCAGGCCTTCCTGGACGCTATCCTAGACAATATGGCTCTGCTCAACAAGGCAGGCCTTGTCCACGCCGACCTCTCCCCCTTCAACATCCTCAACGATAGGGAAAAGCCCGTCTTCATCGATTTCTCCCAGTGCACACCACTTGACTCCACCCGATTCGAGGAATTCCTCACCCGCGACCTGCGCAACATCCACACGTTCTTCAAAAAGGTCGGCCTTGATGTGGATATCGAGGAAATGCGCGCGAAAGTAACACGATTCCAGAGGCCAGAGACCAAGAAGGAGCTTCGCAGGACCGCGCTCTCAGCCAGCTCCCAGTAAAACTAAAGATATAAAAACGCCCCGCCGTTTTCAAAACCATGGAAAATCTCCGTACCGAGCTCAAGATTCCGAGGGAACGCATCGCTGTTCTTATCGGAAAGGACGGCGCTATCAAGAGCGAGATAGAGGAGAATACCAAGACCAATCTCGAGATTGACTCAAAGGAAGGTGATATTTTCATCACCGGACCCGACGGCCTCGGCATCTACACCGCGAAGGAAATCGTAACGGCGATAGGGAGAGGATTCAATCCGGAAATCGCGATGCTCCTTCTCAAGGTCGATTACGCGTTCGAGAATCTCAGCCTCCAGGAATATATGGGCAAGTCTAAGGACGCCATCCAACGGGTCAAGGGCCGCATCATCGGCTCCGAAGGCAAGACGAGAAAGCATATCGAGGAGCTCACCGAGACATCCATCTCAGTCTTCGGCAAGACAGTCTCCATCATCGGCGAGATTCAGAGCGTCATCGTGGCGAGGCGCGCCGTGGAGATGCTCATCGAGGGCTCGACGCACAGTTCAGTCTACAAGTGGCTCGAGCGCAAGCATCGCGAGCTTAAGCGGGCGGAGGCGGCCGAAAGATGGCAGAAGTGAATACCAAGGCGCACGAGCTGGCCTTGAAGCAGCGTGAAATTGGCGTTGCGGAGTTCTTCGCGAGAAATCGTCACTTATTGGGCTTTGACAACAAGCGAAAGGCCCTGATGACCGCGGTCAAGGAAGCGGTCGACAACAGCTTAGACGCGTGCGAGGAAGCCGATATCCTTCCGGAAGTGATTGTTGACATCGTCGACCTAGGCAACGAGCGCTTCCGCGTCGTCATCGAAGACAACGGCCCCGGCATCATCAAGAAGCAGATTCCCAATATCTTCGCCCGCCTTCTGTACGGCAGCAAGTTCTTCAAATTAAGTCAGTCCCGCGGTCAGCAGGGCATCGGAATTTCCGCAGCTGTCATGTACGGCCAGCTCACAACTGGAAAGGCCGCGAAGATTATCTCGAAGATTCACCCCGATGAGCCCGCGCATTATTACGAGCTCCAGCTGGATACCCAGCAGAACCGCCCGGAAATCCTCAAGGAAGAGACGCGCGAGTGGAAAAAGGACCACGGCACAAGGGTCGAAATCGAGCTCGAAGGCTCGTATATTCAAGGCAGCCAGAGCATCGATGAGTATCTCAAGGAAACAGCCATCGTCAACCCGCACGTCACGATTATCTACACGAATCCGAAAGCGGAACAGTTCGTCTTCGCGAGAGCCTCCGAGGAGAAGCCCAAAAAGCCGGTGGAAATCAAGCCCCACCCCTATGGTGTGGAACTCGGCGTCATGCAGACCATGCTCAAGCAGACAGACGCGAAGACGCTCAAGAGTTTTATGATGAACTCTTTCGAGCGCGTTGGCGACACGACCGCGAAGCAGATTTGCGAGAACTCCGCCCTCCTTCCCGAAACCAAGCCAGACAATATGTCCCGTGAGATGGTCGAGAAGCTCGTTGAGGGCATCAAGAAGACCAGAATCATGGCCCCTCCCACAGACTGTATCTCACCTTTGGGCGCTGAACTGTTGGAAAAGGGCCTGAGAAAGGAAATCAACGCGGAATTCTACGCTGCCGTGACCCGGGCGCCGGAAGTCTATCGTGGAAACCCATTCGTCATCGAAGTCGGCGTCGCCTATGGGGGAGAGCAGCCAGCTGACCAGCCCGTACGATTGATGCGCTACGCCAATCGAGTTCCGCTCCTCTACCAGCAAGGCGCCTGCGCCGTAACAAAAGCGCTGATGGCGACGAACTGGAAGGCGTATGGCATGCAGCAGAGCCGCGGCGCCTTGCCCGTCGGACCCGCGACCGTTGTCGTGAGCATCGCTTCGGTCTGGGTCCCCTTTACTTCGGAAAGCAAGGAAGCTGTCGCTCATTATCCTGAAATCTTGAAGGAAGTCACCCTCGCGCTCCAGGACTTAGGCCGCCGATTAGGTTCCTATGTCGGCAAGAAGCACCGTATTTTAGCCGAAGGCAAGAAGCGCGACTACATCCAGCGCTTCATCCCACACGTCGCTGAAGCGTTGAAAGAGCTCATCGGCATCAAGGACACAAAGAAAGTCGAGGACATCCTCTACGAAATCCTTGAGCACACCCGTGGCGAATTAGAAGAAATCGGCGTGGACAATCCTGAGTATGACGAGAGCCTCGCGAAGATAGGCAAGGACGAGAAAGAGGAGGAGAGTTACGATGACTAAGCCCGCGCCAAAGCCGGTCGTGGAGAAAATCGAGGATGTCGCGACCGAAATCTACCAGACAATTCTCAAAAAGCAGCAGCCCCAGCTCAAGATGCCGCTGCGCGCCCTCACCAACGTCAAGTACGACCCCAAGGAGGGCTACTTTGAATTAATCGACAAGACTAAGACCAGAACGCTCACCGCTTCCTCCGTAAAAACCTTCGCGCAAACGCTCAGGATGATGGCGCTCTCAAAGCAGCTCGTCGCAACGGACGACATCGCGACCAAGAGGGAAGCGTATTACGTCAGCAAGAACTGGGACGACGCCCGCTTCATGAGCCAGCCGGAATCTGACGCGGTCATGGACGACGTGGAATCCATGATGCTTGTCAACCGCGAGCAGATTGGCTTCATCCCCGAAGAAAAAGGCGGAGAAATCGCGGGCCAGCTCATCGTTATCGACAAGGACACCGATACGGGAAAAGAATTGCGCATCGATTGCACCAAGTTCGGCTCTGGTTCCTACTCTATCCCCAGTTCCGTAGAGAGCCTCAAGTTCGAGACGAAAGCGAAGTTCATACTCGCGATTGAAACGGCAGGTATGTTCCAGCGCCTCGTCAAGCACAACTATTGGAAGAAGGCGAATTGCATTCTCATCTCCTTAGGAGGCGTTCCGACACGGGCCTGCCGAAGATTCATCCGCCGCTTAAGCGACGAAATCAAGCTGCCCGTGTATGTCTTCACCGACGGAGACCCTTACGGATACGCGAATATCTACAGAACACTCAAAGTCGGCTCCGGGAACGCGGCGCACATCAACCAGTATTTCTGCGTGCCAAACGCGCAGTTCATCGGCGTGACGCCGCAGGACATCATCGACTACAAGCTTCCAACGCACCCGCTCAAGGATGTCGACGTCAAGAGAATTAAGGACGCCATCAAAAACGACCCCTTCATCCAGCACTTCAAGCCCTGGCAGAAAGCCATGAACCAGATGGTGGCGATGAAGGTGCGTGCGGAGCAGCAGGCCCTCGCGAAGTGGGGATTGAACTTTGTCATCGACAAGTACTTGCCAGACAAGATGGCGAATCCCAAGACGTGGCTGCCTTAGGAATTTTTTATTCTTCTTAGAATTCTCTTACAGGCCTGGAATTTTTTTGTCAGGATTCATTTTATAGCATCACGCATTTTTCTAAGTCATGCCAAGAACGTTTTACCAGCCTCCATGGGAGATTCGCCAAGAAGATATCCGAGATTTAGAAGATGCGCTCACCCGTCTTGTTTCAGGAGCGCCTCCGCCTAGACGAATCAGAAGAAGCCGTCCACATAATATTTTTACAGAATTTGAAGTGAAGGTGATGCAGGAGCTCAAGGGCACTCGTGAGTTCCCTCCAGCCGGATGGATAACCTATGATCTCGCGTTCCATCAAGAGGGGGAACCGTATCTTCTTCTTAGAGGGTGGACTCCCAGTTTCTCCTTTGAAAAGGCAGGATTCAAAAAAGAATACGAGATTGAATTGCTCCAAATTGGTACTCCTCATGTAGATGAAGGGGGAACAAGGTACAAATCAGTCACTCAAGAAGAACTAGAATTTGGACGACTGCACGCGGGAAGCGAAAAACTCTATGATGATCATCGCTCTGAAATTCAAAGGGCCTACACAGATTTGAATCAGAGGGGAGTCGAGTTCATTGTCTTTCGCACCTATCGCGGCTGGCCCGCGTGCTGGGACAGCTTGCATTTCTACTCCCTGGATGCTTTCAAGGATATCCAAGGCAAATAGTCCTTTTGGAATTTTTCTGTCAGGAGATTATTTAAGAAAGAATTCGTTCTCAAGGAGGATGAAACCGCAAGTCTATTATCCCGTGCATGAGGCAGGGCGTATCCGTAAGCCAGATAAGATTGAGGAACAAATAGCTCTTAGCGTAGCCGCATATATTCTCAGTATCAGTCCTACTGCAAGATTCGACTTAAGCGTCAACGGTGGATGGAGGGACAAAAAGCCAGTGCTCTTCTTAGGGGGAAACGTCTCAGGGGAAGTATGCGATACGCCCAATTTCTATAAGGGGTTAGAATTCGCCGCTAGGAGGATTTACTGCTCATTGTATTCTGATCAGGCTCTGCAAACGGTTGTCTTCGCTATCAATTCGCAGACTGCAGATCTTGCTAGAAATATCGAGCGGGAAGGAAAAGTGGGGGATACCGGAGAAGCCGTAGCAGTTGCGTATAGGCACACTCCCTATCGCTTGCCTGTAGAGCGCACTCTCGCTTCAGGATTGGTGAGGCTTTTTGATGAAATCTATGCTAATCACGGCGCAGTGCCGAGAGAGTTTTCGTCTGTTGTAGGTAGCGCAGAATTTTACGAGCTCAGGGGAGATGGAAAAATAGGAGTCAGAGCAAGCTATGAAGGGGCAAAGTTCCGAGATGTGCGGAAAATTATTCTTGCTTTGCAGCATGGCTCTGAAAACAAGGTGGAATACGTAAGGGAACTCGCTAGAAAAATAACGGAGAGATACCTATACCTTTTCTCGGAGAGAATGGGTCTGCAATTAGGAACGCCTGAGATTGTGGTCAATAATTGTGGGCCATTCACCAACGGAGGATGGCGCACCGACCACGGGAGTCGGGAGGCTAAGCCCCATATGCAGGCGTTCGGGTCTTGGGGCTGTCTTGAGGATTCTTTGTTGGGGGAAGACCCTTCAAAACCAGGTCTCACCGCGACATTAGCAGCTCGCTGGATTGCAGTTCAGACCGTAGTCGCAGGGGTCGTTCCCTTTGTAAGGGTGCAGCTCGAGTATACTATCGGGAAGCAGACTCTTGATGCCGTTTTAGTTAACACGCTCGGAGATGGAGATGAACAGGAACGCGCGCAAAGATGGGTTAATGAACGATTTAAAACAGCAGACTTGACACTGGACTCTTTCATCGACCGCTTCGGGCTTCGAGAACCTAAGACCTATGAACGGATTCTCAGGAATGGCGGGGACCTTTTTGATGACTGCAACTTGCCTTTTTTCGATGACTCCCAATTACCCTGGAACCGAGCGGAGTAAAAATAAAAAGAAAATGACCCTGGTGGGATTTGAACCCACGACCTACAGCTTAGAAGGCTCTAGCGGAAAATTGCTTTTCAGTCGCCCTATCCAGGCTAGGCTACAGGGCCATGCGCCTTCAGAACCTTCCTTCTTTTTTAAACCTTCTTAACGCAAACCATATAAAAGCACCCTGTTTCTAAGCATACAAGATGAAGAAAGTCCTCTTCGAGCATTCCGGCAAGAAGTACTACGTGAACGACATCTCACAAGACTATCACACTCAGTTTGGATTCTTTAAAGCCGCAGACCTCAAGAAGAAGCCTGGCACAGTCATCGAGACGAACACAGGCGTCAAAGCGACGATTGGCAATCCCTTCTTCGCTGATATGTACAGAAAAATACAGCGCGGCGCGCAAATCGTCCCCTTGAAAGATTTAGGCGTTGTCATCGCGAAGACCGGCATGGGAAAAGACGCGGTAGTTGTAGACGCGGGTTCAGGCTCCGGCGCCTGCGCTCTCTTCTTCGCCCACGTCGCGAAGAAAGTAACGACCTACGAAATCCGGGAAGACTTCTACAAGATTGTCAAAAAGAACATCGAAGACCTGGAAATGAAGAATTGTACAATCAAGCTTAAGGACGTCAAATTAGGCATCGACGAGAAGAATGTCGACATCGTCTTCTACGACCTTCCAGACCCCTGGCAGGCGTTAGACGCCGCGAAAAAAGCCCTCAAAGTCGGCGGCTTCCTCGTCTCCTACTCTCCAACGGTCCCGCAGGTCATGGACTTTGTGAAATCGTTAGAAGGCTTCACTCATCTGGAAACCATCGAAATCCTCGAGCGCCAGTGGGAAGTCATTGAAAGAAAAGTGCGCCCCCTCTCGCAGCAGATTGGGCATTCTGGCTTCCTTACTTTCGCGCGGAAGATGTGACCGTTTCTCCCGGCAAATAAATCTGCTTTAGCGTGTATTCAAACCGGTGGAAGCGCGAGCTGTGAATCTCCCGAGGGAAACGTTTTCTAAACTCTTCAGTCACCTTCTTCATCTCAGAAGCATTAGCAACAGCAATCTCAATCTCAAGGTCAGGCCCACCGATTGTGCGCATCCGGTAGACAACATTCTTGTGCTGCTTCGCGTATTCCTCCATCTCGGAAAGCCGCGACAAGTCATTGAGGTAAAAATCAATCTTGTAAAACTCAACCCCTATCTTCTCAGCGTCAATCAGCGCGTAATATCCGATGACAATGCCTTCCTGTTCCAGTTGTCGAATCCGGTAGATGGCTCCTTTGGGTGTGAGTCCGACTCTTTTGGCAATCGCCGTCACAGGCATGCGCGCGTCTTCGGTGAGCGCCCTCAAAACCTCATAGTCTTTTGCGTCATAGTCCGCCTTCCCACCCCGCCCGATGACCAGCTCAGCGCGGGAAGGCTTCTCGACCAGGAACTTCATGGGGTAATGAATCATCTCCACGCTCTCGTAGACCTCATAGCGCAAGATATGCTTTCTATACCTCGCGAGGAAGGAAAACCACCTCTTTGAGAACTCCGGAATCTCTTTCACCCAGACGTAGAAGGCGATGTCAATCTCCCCTTCGAATTTTACCGTCCACATGAAAAGCGGGTCTTCTCGTAAGAACGCGTAAATCTCCTTTTCCGTTTCAGGACTGATATTCTGCCACTTGACATAGATGCGCAGCGCGTCGTAGCCGAGCTTGCGCCAGTCGATGACGGCGTGCGTGCTTTTCAGCACCCCGTTCTTCGCGAGCTGCTCCGCCCGGTAGCGCGCGACCTGCTTCGAAACGCCGATTTTCTTCGCAAGCTGTGAATACGTCTGCCGCGCGTTCCAGTGCAGCTCATAGAGCAGCTTCTTGTAAGTTTTATCCATAATTTCACCAAAAATGGACTTTATCTTATAATTCTTTTCATTTTGACAAAAAAAGAAGAACATAATTTAATATAATTTATTGTATTTTCAACACTCTATGATAGTTACAGAATGGTGAACCAAGATGGCACTGATTACACGATTCCAAATTGAACGTCCAGGCTTTGAGCATCTCGTTTTTAGCGAGAGCACAAGCAGGAAGTGGACGGACATGGATAATGGGGGTATTGTCGCTCCGGACGCTGTGCGCTTTGCCCGCGAGAAAGGGGGTGTACTTCCGAGCGTGCAGGAGGCAGCAGCCTTTAGCATGGAAGCTTACAGTAGAGATTGGATGAAGGAAGAAGGCATCTATGGAGCTATCACCCGGTCAGCGACGCTCTATTTTGTTGAAGGAGGAAAAACATACCTTGCGATAGACGACCATCCTGACCCGGCTCAGAATCTTGTCATGAGATACGCTCGGCAAGGGGGAAAATTAAACTCGAAGAATACGCCCTTGCTCTTGGATAGGGGCGAAGTCGCAGACGCCATCAAGCGCGCTGAAAGGGATGCAAGACTCCATGAGATTCCAGACACAGGACTCAATCATGAGCACGTGTCTACCGACGACTTAAGCCTTTGCGAGCTGGATAAGCCGATTGAGGAGTACCCTCACTTCACAAGGAACACCTATGTGAGCTCCTTCTTAGGAGACATCACAGAGGACTATGCGCGTTTCATAACCCCTCGATGTAATTCAGCGGCAGTCGCTCTGAACCATCCGCATAAGTACCAACGTGGGCAGGAGAAGGGCAGTGAATTCTCAATCAGAAAGCTCGTAGGCGACCAGGTGCTTGTCAGCGTCGTCATCTTAGATGATATAGTGGGCTCTCCAGGCATCATGGACTGGCACGGATTTCAGCATCTCAGCTCCGCGAGGGCAGTCTACAACGCAAGAGAGTGGTCGAGAGAGACCGCACCAAAGGTGAAATAAGATGGCAGTTAAGCAAATCCTTCCAGACCAGTTCACAATTGAACGGCCGGGATTCGAACGAGTATTTTTCACGCAGAGCTCTCGCAGACAGTATGTAGGCCCCTCTTACGATGGGGTTCGAATGTGGGAAGCGAGAAAGTTCATGTGGAGAACTTCCGGAAGCCAGGACGCCCTTCCGAGTGTTCGCGAGGAAGCGGCCTATCGCGTCGAAGCATATGCGCCTGAATGGGCGCGTTCAGAAGGCGCGATGAATAGCCTGACCCGAACCGCGAACCTCTACTTCATGAATCGAGGAAAAGTCTATGTCGCCGTAGACGACAAAATGAAGCGCTATCTCAAGCAGTTCGAAAAAGAGACAGGCGAGCATGGGAAGCAAAAGCTCTACAAAGGCAACCTGATTATGCGCTGTTCTGTCGACCAGATGGCAAAGACGTTCTGGGAAAATAACCAATGGACAGCCGAGCGCAGAGAAGTGCGTGACGTCCTCGAGAAGGCGGCGGATTTGGGCAGGGTGTACCGGCTGACAGATCGCGTGCGGGAATTCGACTTAAAATCCTCGGGCGGCGTTGAAGCCTTCGCGGCGGACAAAGCCGTGCGCGCGTATTTCGGCGACCTGGCGGAAGAATATGCGAGAATGGGGGCCATCGAAACAGCAGAAATCAGGCTGCTGGAACCAAGAAAAGGCTCCTACCGCCAGGCACCGGAGAATTTTGAGGAGAATCTTGCGGATGGAAAGGTCGTCATTCGCGCGGTAACCCTCGGCGGGCTAAGAAGTCCGGGAGTACATGATGATTATAATTTTGAGGAGAGGGCGCTAGCAAGAATCATCTTCCATCCAGATTACCATCGCCCTCTCGAGTTTCCATCACAGAAGAAGTAATCTAAAAAAACATCCCGTACACGCGCTCGTCCTCGCCGTCGTAATAGTGCGATTTCAAAGACGTCTCGTGCTTCATGCCCATTTTTTCATAGAACGCGTGCGCTCGTTTGTTCGACTCGTGCGTGAGCAAAAAGAGCTTCCTGAATCGGCATCCTTCTTTCTTGTAAGCGTTCTGCGCGTCGTCCACCAGGGCGGAGAACAAGTGCCCGGAAACCCCCTTCCCCTGGTATTCAGGCAGCACCGCAATCCTGTCCAGCTCTACCAATCCATGCTTTGACAGCCCATGCATATACCAAGAGACAAACCCCGCAATCTTGCCGTTGATGTCAGCGACAATGAAATGGCGGCCCTGCTTGCGTTCCCGCAGGAACGCTTCGCGCGCGTCATCCGTAGTATCCAGGTTGTAGCTCGCCTTAAGCACTTTTGCGATGCCTTCCGCGTCCGAAGCTTTTGCGGGTCTCATTCAACCGTCACGCTCTTCGCTAAATTCTTGGGCTTGTCGGGGTCGAAGCCGCGTGCCGTAGCCGCGTAATAAGAGAGCAGCTGCAGCGGAAGCACGGCAAGGAGAGGATTCAATAAATAAGAGTTCCGTGGAACATAAATCACTTCGTTGGCCAAGCGCTTAATCTCCGTATCTCCCTTCGAAGCGATGGCGATGATGTGACCGCCGCGCGCCTTCACTTCTTGGATGTTGCTGAGAACTTTCTTGTACGTCCTATCATCTTTGGTCACGACAACCACGACCGGCATCTCCTTATCAACTAACGCGATGGGGCCGTGCTTCATCTCCGCCGCGGGATATCCTTCAGCGTGGACGTAGCTTACTTCCTTGAGTTTCAAAGCTCCTTCAAGCGCGATGGGATAATTGATTCCCCTTCCAAGATACAGCGCGTTGCGCTTCTTCGCGAACTTCTTCGCCAGCGTCTTAACACTGTCGTGCTCGTCGAGAATCTGCTGCATCTGCAAAGGTAGCAATCGTAAATCCCGGACTCGGTTGCGCACCTGCTGCTCATCGAGAAGGCCGTTCTTGCGTCCTAAAAACATGGTAAGCAAATAGAGTACGATGACCTGGCCCACGAACGCTTTCGTGCTTGCCACTCCAATTTCCGGCCCTGCCTTGGTATAAATGACCGAGTCCGCCTCGCGCGCAATCGAACTTCCAAGCGCGTTGACAATCGCCAGCACGCGCGCTCCTTTCTTCTTGGCCTCGCGCATCGCCGCGAGAGTGTCAGCGGTCTCCCCACTCTGTGAAATCGCGAGCACCAAGGTTCCTGGCTCTATAATCGGGTCCCGATACCTAAACTCGGAGGCGTATTCCACTTCAACCGGAATCTTCGCCACTTCCTCGAGCATGAATTCGCCAATCAAGCCGGAGTGCCAGCTGGTCCCGCAGGCGACGATGATGATGCGCTTCACGTCCCCGAGCTGTTCAGCGGCTTCTAAAGTGACTCTTCCTTCCCCAATCCGCCCTTCAATCGTTTCCGTCACAACCTGGGGCTGCTCGAAGATTTCCTTGAGCATGAAATGAGGATAGCCGCCTTTCTCGGCTTTCTTCTCGTCCCAAGTAATTGTATGCGTTTCAGGCTTGAGCTTTCCACCGTCCTTGCCAAAGAGCTCAACGCCCGTAGCGGTAAGCACCACGACCTCCTGGTTCTTGAGATACACGACTTTGCGGGTATGCGCCAGGATGGCGGGAACGTCAGAGGCGACAAAATTCTCACCCTTGCCAACGCCAATGATGAGCGGGCTCTCATTGCGCGTCGCCACGAGGGTCCCTGGCTCCTTAGCTGAGATAACCGCCAGAGAATACGCGCCTTCCAGCTGAACCACCGCGTTCTGCACCGCTTCCTTCAAGCTGCCGGCATACAAAGAATCGACCAGATGCGCCACGACTTCAGTGTCTGTCTCGCTCTGGAAGGCATAGCCTTGCGATTGAAGCTTCTTTTTGAGTTCTGAGAAATTCTCGATGATGCCGTTGTGAACCAGGGAAATCTGGTGCTTTGGGCTCACATGCGGGTGCGCGTTCTTCTGCGTTACCCCTCCATGTGTCGCCCATCTGCAATGCGCGATGCCAATCGTGCCAACCGCCAAGCTTAGGCCAATCTTCTTCTCAATCGCTTCTATTTTTCCAATATCCTTGCGGATTTCGATTGCGCCGTCATGGACAGTCGCGATGCCTGCGGAGTCATAGCCCCGATACTCGAGCTTGCGAAGTCCCTCTATCAGTAAGGGCCCCGCCTGCCGCGTTCCGATATACCCTACGATGCCGCACATAAGAAAGATAACTTCTCCGGTCTATTTAAACCTTGCCGACTTGGAGCTCAGGCAGTATAATAATACTTCTTGCTCGATTTCTGCTCCCGATCCAGAACCGACCCTTCTTTGTTGATGCGCGGCCTTCCGGAATCAGGGTCCCGCCTGAATGTCAAAGCGAGTTCAGTCAGGAATCTGGTCATGCCTTCGCCCATCGGGAACGGCCCCGTCGCCATCCCGAAGATTGCGGGCTGGCCCTCGAACACCATGAGTTTCTCGCTCAAATAGTCAAGGAAGAGCAGGTCGTGGTCGACCACCATGCAGCTCTTGCCCCGCAGGTCCATGAAGTCGCGAATCAGTTTCGAGACAATCAGTCTCTGCTCGACGTCAAGGTACGCCGAAGGCTCGTCTAACAGATAAACATCAGCCTCTTTCGCAAGGCAAATCGCGATGGCTACGCGCTGCAATTCCCCGCCAGAAAGCTCGTTGATTTTGCGCGTAAAAAGAAACGTCAGGCCAAGGGGCTCTACGACTTGTGTATTATGCTTCGCGATGGCGTCCTGCAGCACGTTCTCCACGAGCTCATCAGAGGAGCTATCCAGATACTGCGGTTTGTAGCTGACCTTAATGGACGTATCAATCTCTCCCGCGTCTGGCTTGTCCACTCCCGCGAGAATCTTCACAAAACTTGTTTTTCCCGTCCCGTTCTCGCCCAGGATTCCAATGATGTCCTTGCGGTGAATGCTCCCAAAAGCGGACTCGAGCGAGAACCTTCCAAGCTTCTTTTTGATTCCTGTCCAGCTCACCTGCACCGTACTTTCACCGCGCCGCGCCTCAGCTCGCTCCTTGAACGTGATGGCCTTGTCGCGGAAGCGCATATTCTCATCCCGCAAAAACCCGGACAGGTAAATGTTGATGCCGTTGCGCGTGCTCTTTATCTTGGAGCAGATGCCGTACACCCCTTCTTTGCCATAGAGCAGGTAAATCATCTCAGTCATGTAGTCCAGAATAATCAAGTCGTGCTCGACCACCATGACAGCGGTCTTTTCGTCCGCGAGGTCCCGGATGAACCTGCTCACGTTCAGGCGCTGCTTGATGTCGAGGTAGCTCGAAGGCTCGTCGAAGAAGTACACGTCAGCCTTTCTGAGCACCGTCGCGGCGATAGCCACCCGTTGCAATTCTCCGCCGGAAACCTTGGAAACGTCGTTGTCAAGCACATGCTCCAAATCGAGAATCTTCACAATCTGCGCGAACTGCCCCTTCTCGTCCACACGTTCAAGCAGCTGCCGAACAGTTCCTTTCGTCGCTTTCGGAATCAAATCGACTTGCTGAGGTTTGTAGCTTACCCGAATCGTCTTGTTCTTGAGCCGCTCAAGGTAATCTTGGGCCTCGCTGCCCTTGAAATAAGAAATCAAGTCGTCATAAGTAGCTTCGGTCGTTCCGCCTAAATTCGGCATGAACTGCCCAGAAAGAATTTTTAGGGCAGTCGACTTTCCAATGCCATTCCGACCGAGAATGCCTACTACTTTTCCGAAGAGCGGCACGGGGAGGTTATACAGATGGAACCCGTTCTGCCCGTAGCGGTGGATGGGCTTGGAAGCGAGCTCGTCCGGCAGGTTGATGATGTGGATGCTGCCTGGAGTCGAGCGGTTGACGCAGATGCCGCAGCCGATGCACATCTTTTCGTCGATATTGATTTTCTTGTCTAGGGGAGAAATAGTAATGCACGGCTCTCCCTTCCGGTTCACCGGGCAGAGATTGACCATTAACTCGGACTCGTAGGGGTTGAAAAGGTCCCGGTTCACGACAGCGATTCTGGGCATAGCTCTCACTAATTTTATTTTGTTTTTAAAGGTTGGTATCGTATTGTGTACACTACTAAAAACAAGAATCTTCCACAATAAGACGTGTTTTCATAAGAAAAAGGAGCCGTTCTCCTTATTTAATTCTTTTCTAATGGGCGACACTAGTTTCGCATATATAGTGCGAGGCATAAATAATTGAGCAATGCTGCCCCGCGCTATATACGGAGGAAGCAACAATTCCAATCAGTTATTTGCTTCCGACAGTATCCTTCCGCCCATTAGATTTGGAGGACAAACCAAATGTCTATACCCTACTTTTGTCCTCCATTTTTCCTAAGGAGCCACGAGAGGCAGGGGCCAAGGATGAAGGTCTTTTGTTATAGCAACCTTTCTTCATCATTTGGTTGTTATTCTCTACCTCACGCTTATATCTCGGGTTACCTTTGCAATAAGCATGGATGAAAAAAGCGCGATTAAAAAAGACGTTCCAGCAGGAGTAAAAACCGTCTCGGTGATGTACTTTATCCTTGGAGCCTTCGGGCTTATCCCTCTTGGTGTAGTTTTACTAATCGGCGCCTTTGTGAACTCTATGGTTAGCGCTTCGTTTATTCTGGTAGCAATTATCTTCTTAGTTTTAGTTGTCCTAGATATCTCTGTGGGTGTAGGCTTATGGAAGGGAAAACCGTGGGCTAGAACTACCGCATTAACCTTCTCGGGGTTAGGGCTTATTGGAATGATTATCGGAATAGTCCAAATGATTCAAGGAAACAATGCCTTCGCGTTAATGCCGAGCAAGATATCCTTCTTTGCGAGTTCCTCGCTCCTTATTATAAGCGGATTGTATCTGCTCCTGAATAAAAACGTGAAGAAAGCGTTTGCTTAATGAATTGCTTTTTTAGCCCACAACATATTGCGGTGCAGGTACGGGAGTTCCATTAGATACAAAATGGCGTTCTAATTCCTGTTTAGCAATCGCGGTAAACTGGGCGTCAAGCTTGTTTCTGCAAATCATATTGGCCGCGATATTTCCGAAATCTACCATAGTATACCCCAACCTCAACGCAAGGCGCAGAGTCGTTTGGTAATCGACGACCTGTGAGGGTATGCCTAAATTATGACGTATTTTCGCGGCGATAGCAGAGCTATATTCTACAACATCCGCATCGGTAAATGTCCATGCCGCCGCGGGGTCAAAGTCCAAGTTCATAGCGCTTGCGTATTCTCGCTGTGCGGCCGCATCCAGCTCACCGAGCCGGGTCCAGGTATTATAGAGCACTCCGCCTCGTTTGTTGAGCCTAACTGCCCTATCAATGGGCGTCTCTGGATGGAAATACGGGTCATGTGTTAGCACAGAAATATCAATGTCTGTCACAATGGTTCCGAGATCTAGCAGAACAAGGTCTCCGGTTGCCGTGCAGCCATGGTTCTCTATCTTGTTGTCGTAGGCGTATGCGCCCCGTTGAAGAATCTGAATGGAGGTTTCAGCTAGGCCCATTGCCAATAAGACAACATCCTCAATGTTTTCAGCCTCTTTAAGCTGAGCAAAGCGGACATTCAGGGGGACTTCTTTTTCTTGGACAACTGCTGTTTTGCCATGTACTCGGTTGCCTTGGTATCTTAGGGAAATATCGGACACCAGTGATGTTGGCGGGACGAGGCCCCCTAGCCGTTCCATGGCGGTATGATATCCTTTTACCGTCAAATCCTCTTCGATAGCTCCCCCCTTTAGAACCTTCACCACAAACGGAAGAGGGGGTTTTACATAGACATTAGTCTGAAATCCAGAAGTGTCTACATCGCGATTCTTGAAATTAGTACCCTGAAGCAACCACACCAATGCATCTCTGGAAATGGGAAACTCTTCCGCACGTGGTGTCATGACAGACGGGAGCCTTTTTTAATTTAAGAAACTTACCTATTCCCACTTCAGCGATCCGCCTGTCTGGTATTCAGTCACCCGCGTCTCAAAGAAGTTCTTCTCCTTCGACAAATCAACGCTCTGCGACATCCAGGGGAACGGATTTTCAGTCCCATACTGCTTGGGCAGCCCAATGCGCTCAAACCGCCTGTCAGCGATGTACTCGACATAATCAATGAACTGCTGAGCGTTAATCCCGAGGAGTCCTTCCGGGCAGGCGTCAATCGCGTACTTCTTCTCAAGTTCAACGCTCTTCTTAATCAGCGAAATCAATTCCTTCTGGAACGCAGGAGTCCAAATCTCCTCGTTCTCAGCCTTAATCGTGTTAATCAAGTCGCAGCCGAAAGCTAAATGCAGGCTTTCATCGCGCATGATGTACTCAAACTGCTCGCCGATGCCGACCATCTTGTTCATGCGTTTCAAAGCGAGCATCATCGCGAAACCGGCGTAAAAATAAATGCCCTCCATAATCACATAAAAGCCCACCAAATCGTGCACGAACTTGCGGATGTTCTCCATCCCGTCTGTCGTGAACGTGGGGTCAAAGACGCTCTTTGTCAAATCAACGACATAGTCATCCTTGTCCTTGATAGCTGGAACCTTCATGTACATCGTATAAATCTCATCCGGATCCAAACCAAGCGTATCACAGCAATAAATGAACGTGTCCGTGTGCACCGCTTCCTCGTACGCCTGTCTTAACAAATACTGCCTGCATTCAGGATTCGTGACGTGCGAATACACCGCCAATACAATATTATTCGCCGTCAAACTCTCAGCCGTGGAAAAGAACCCGAGATTATACAAAATCATCCGCTTCTCGGCAGGAGTCAGCACCTTGTCGCTCTTCCACTGCTCGACATCTTTCTGCATGCCCACTTCTTCAGGCGTCCAGTTATTAGCGACGCCCGACTTGTAATGCTCTCTCGCCCACAAATATTTCATAGGCAGAATCTTGTTCGGATCGGTCTTGGGGCTGTTGATGATTCCCATTACTGGCAGGCCTCGCAGAGCGCGTCGCTGGCGATGATGACTTTGGGTTTCGGAGCAATCTCTTCTTTGGGCTCCTCCGCCGCTTTGTATTCTCTTTTTTGCGTAAATCCGTATTTGCCCGCGTCCAGCGTGCTCTTCTCAATCTGGCTGGCAGCAAGAGTCCTGAGGTAGTACGTCGTCTTCAGGCCGCATCTCCACGCCATGAAATACACATCGTTGAGCTTCTTTCCCGACGTGCCTTCAAGGAAGATGTTGTGGCTCTGGCTCTGGTCAATCCACTTCGCGCGAGCCGCTGTCAATCGAATCAGCCATTCCGCGTCAATCTCAAAGGCTTCTTTGTATTTGTCCTTGAGCTTTTGCGGGATGCCGGCAATCAATTTTAAGTTTCCGTCATAATACTTGAGCTGCTCGAGCATCTCGTCGTTCCAGAGCCCCAATTTTCGCAAGTCCTCGATAAGATACTTGTTCACAAGGGTGAACTCGCCAGAGATGTTGCTCTTGACGTAGATATTCTTGTAGATGGGTTCGATGCACGGGAAGCAGCCCGAAATGTTCGAAATCGTGGCTGTCGGCGCGATGGCCATGCAATTGCTGTTGCGCATGCCGTGCGTTTTGACATGTTCTCTTAAGGGAGTCCAGTCCATGCTCATCTCCTTCGAGACATCGAGAGGCAACCCTCTCTCCGCTTCCAGCAGCGCCAAGGTATCGTAAGGGAAAATTCCGCGGTCCCACTTCGAGCCTTTGTAGCTCTGGTAAGTGCCCTTCTCCTTGGCGAGCCGCGAACTAGCTAAAATGGTGTGATAAGAGATGAACTCCATCAGCTGGTCGGAAAACGTCAAAGCGTCCTGCGATTCGAACGAGATGTCGAGCTTGAACAGAGCGTCCTGGAATCCCATGATACCAAGGCCGACAGGCCGGTGCCTCATGTTCGAGGTCTGCGCCTCTACCGTGGGATAATAGTTGAGGTCAACCACGTTGTCGAGCATTCGCATCGCGACAGCCACGGTGTCAGAGAGCAATTCCGTGTTGAGCTTGCCGTCCGTGACGTGCCTCTCCAAATTGATGGAGCCCAGGTTGCACACCGCGGTCTCGTCTTTTGACGTGTTCAGCGTAATCTCCGTGCACAGGTTTGAGCTGTGAATGACTCCCACGTGATCCTGCGGCGAGCGGATGTTGCACGGGTCCTTGAACGTAATCCAGGGATGGCCGGTCTCAAAGAGCATGGTGAGCATCTTCTTCCACATCTTCGCCGCCTCGACGACCTTGAACTTCTTGATTTCCCCGCGCATCGCCATCGCTTCGTAGTGCGCGTACCTTTCCTCGAACTTCTTCCCATAGCTATCGTGCAAATCTTTCACTTCGTTTGGAGAGAAGAGCGTCCACTTCCCATTCTCGGACACGCGCTTCATGAAAAGGTCAGGCACCCAGTTCGCCGTGTTCATGTCGTGCGTTCTGCGCCTTTCATCGCCGGTATTCTTCCTCAAATCCAGGAAATCCTCGATGTCGAGGTGCCACGTCTCCAAATACGCGCAGGTAGCCCCTCTCCTTTTGCCAGATCTGTTGATTGCGACAGTGACATCGTTCGCGATTTTGAGGAAGGGAATAACGCCCTGGCTTTCAACATTCGTACTTTTAATATACGCACCCGTCGCGCGAATAGGCGTCCAGTCGTTTCCAAGCCCGCCGGACCATTTCGAAAGCTGCGCGTGGTCGCCGAGCGACTTGAAGATATGTGTCAGGTCGTCAAGCACCGTTGTCAGGTAGCAGGAGCTCAATTGGGGATGCATCAGACCCGAATGGAACAGCGTGGGGGTCGAGGACACAAAGCGCAAAGTCGAAAGCACTCCATAAAACTCGGCGGCTTTCTCCTCTTTGTTTTGCTCCTGGAGCGCGAGGCCCATGGCGACGCGCATCCAAAACGCCTGCGGAAGCTCGATATGCTTGTCTTCGAGCTTGATGAAGTAGCGCTCGTAGAGGGTCTGAACGCCGATGTACTCGAAGAGGTCGTCCCGCTCCGTGCGTAGGCCCTCTGAAAGCTTGCGCAAATCGAAATCAAGCATCTTGGGATCCATTAGGCCCGACTGCACGGCTTTCTTGATGCCGCTGATAAAGGCGTCCCGGTAGGCGATGTCCAATAATTCAGGTGAGATGCTCCTGCCGATGACCTCTTTATAGATACGCTGCTGGTAGAGCCTTGCCGCGACCTTGCTGTAGGAAGGGTCTTTCTCGATAAATGGCACGGTCGCGAAGATGAGCGCTTTCTCTATCTCCTCGGTCGTGACTCCGTCATAGATGTTCTTGATGAGCTCCCTGGAGATAAGGCCCGGGTCGATGCTCTTCTCATACCCCTGGCTGACGCGCTCAATCGTGTGCCTGACCTTATGGAGGTCAAAGAGCACGGTTCTCCCGTCTCGCTTTCTGACCGTGAGCCTGCCCAGCTTCGCCTTCTCGACCATGCGCTCCTTCTGCTCCTCGCGCATGCGCTGGCGGTCCGCGCGGTAGATGATGTAGGCCTTCGCGATTTCGTAGAGGCCGTTCTTGACCAGGTGCTTTTCGACAATGTCCTGGACGTTCTCGACATTGGGATGGAAGTCTACAAACCGGTTGGAAATCTCATCGGTGATGGCGTTCACCATCTGTTCGACACGCTCTTCAGGCACCGGCTCGCCAACAGCCTTGGTGGCTTTCCTGATGGCGTTGCGGATGCGCTCCGTGTCGAAGTTCACAACTTCCCCTGTCCGTTTGACGACTTTCAATTCTGGCATGCGTTTCCCTCTTTAGGTTCTCAACAACACTTTCAGTTCCTTCCTGAACTGTTCCACGTCTTCGAATTCGCGGTACACCGCGGCGAACCGGATATAAGCAATTTTATCCAGCTGTTTGAGCTTTGACATCACCAGCTCTCCAATGGCGCGGCTCGTAATTTCACGATTGTCCTTCTGCTTCAAATCAAGCTCGATTTGGTCGGCCATGCGCTCAATCTCAATAGTCTTGATGGGTCGCTTCTGGCACGGCAAAAGGATGCTCTTGATGAGTTTGCCGCGGTCAAAGGACTCCCTTCTCCCGTCCTTCTTGATAACGACCAAGTCATCGATTTCAGCCTGCTCATACGTAGTATAGCGCTTCTCGCACTTGAGGCACTCACGGCGCCGACGAACCGAACTTTCAGACTCGCGGCTGTCCACAACTTTGGTCTCAGGGTGCTGGCAGTAGGGGCATTGCATGGTTCTAGATATAGTGCCCGATTTGTCGACGGACACTACCTCTTGTTCAGTTTTCAGTATTTAAGGCTTTCGTTATTTACGGAACAAACACACCATAGGTTGGGGCTTATCGGAAATCCGACCCAACATCTTGTCTTTTTACGGCTCAAGTTGGTTTATATACTTTGTGGCACTCCAATAGTTATATCGGAGCTAGTGAAAACATCTTTTTTCGGGCGTTTTAGCACGACAGTGGCAGGTTCTGAGCAACTAGGGAGTGAAAAAATCCGCCACAATCTCATACCAAAACTGGGTGAATTTTAAACTTCAAAACCCCACTTTTGAAGTGATACTTTTTTATACTAAACCGCATTCAAAACCCCAGATGAAATGCGACCTTTGTTCCTCCAAGATTCAAGAGACCTTCCTGAACAAGATGCTGGGCACCCAAATCAAGGTGAGCGGCAAGAAGAAGCTCGTGTGCTTCGAATGCCAGAAGAAGTTCCCGACAAAAGAAGCGCTTGTGAAACAGTTGTCGTAACGTATCTGTATTATTTATATATCAAAACGTATTCGTAAACCTCTATGTTATCAGAGGCTCCAGTCAGGTACCAATTCGACAAAGGAAGAGTCATCGTATCCACCGGCGGGCGATGTCCCGTGGGGTGTCAGTACTGTTATACCTATTCTCCTTCATTCGTAGGGTTCCCCGAGAGAGAACCTGGACAGGTCGTCGCTGACCTAAGAGCAAATGCAGGTAAGTTTCAGCTAGTTCAGTTAGGATATGACACTGAACTCTTCCTTCCTGGAAAAGTGGACTCAACATTGCAACTGATGAGGGGAATAGCGGGCATGGGGAAAGATATCTCCTTTGCCACAAGGATGGTCTTGACCCCCCCCACAATAGACGCGCTAGCGGATATCTATGCCGGAATGAGGGGCAATAACTCGGTTCTGGTCGCTTTTGAGTCCATTATCGGATACGAGACCGCAAGAAAGTTCGAGCGCAATGCTCCAGACCCCGAAGAAAGAGTCAAGACCGTACATCGGCTTCATGAGCGCGGAATACCCACGTTTGTTTACGTCCGCCCGCTCATGCCTGTCGTAACTGACACAGAAATTGCGCGCCTTTTCGCCGAAACAGAGGGGCATTGTTTAGGCCGCATCGTTGGACCGATGATATACCAACGAGAAATAGCTGAACGACTATTTGGAGTTACGGCAGATGAACGAGCGGTGATGCCTTGGGCATTAGACCAACGCGAATGGAATGTTCATCTCGACAAGCGAATCAGGTCATTGATGGCCTCCAGAGGCGCTTTCTTCCGATCTCAGGATGCGGTCAATTTCGCGCGTCTGTCAATCGGGCTCGAAGCGCGGGTTTGGGCTTAATACTCTGCCACAAAAACCTTTATAAGAAGCCCAGAACTCTCAAGCTATGCCCCTGTGGCGCAGTAGTAGCGCGTCTGCCTCGTATTGGACAGCATCCTCTCTTTCAGGACCAGTTCAGAAGTAAGCAGAAGGTCGGGAGTGCGAATCTCCCCGGGGGCATAAGGAGCTCTTCACGCTTTCTTAATCTCTATTGGTTGTCTGACGTATGAACCGGGCGTTCTCGCGCAGAGTCGCAATGTCGCTTCTTCCTTCCACGTTTGCTCCGGCGTAGCTCATGCTGGAGCGTATCCCACCTTGAAAATCAAAGAGGACGCGATCTGTGGACCCCAAGATAGGCATCCAACGATCAAGCCCCTCGGGCGCTTCGGCGCCCCTACATCCTCGTTGTTCTCTTGCGTACTGACTAGCGCTTCCATAGACATGTACAATCCCTTCTCTTCTTCTTTCTTCAAAGTGCGCGCTCTTGTCTGTTCGTCCAAGGAGCGTGCCCATCATCAGCGCATCCGCACCTGCCGCAAGATAGCACGCACCGATACCAGAATTTGAAATGCCCCCATCTCCAACGAGGAATGCTTTTTTTGAGCTAAAATACTTAACAACAAGAGATACGAAATAAATTCCTGAAATCATGGGCATCCCGGCCCAGGTCTCGCGACTTGTCGAGCACTGCTGTCCCGGTCCTATCCCTACCTTGATTCCGTCAGCTCCGGCCTCGAGAAGTTCATAGGCGGCCATCGCAGTGACAACATTTCCAACGACTAGGAGGGTATCAAGTTGATTATCCTTGATATATTTTCGCGCAAGACGAACGGCGCCGCCGGTTTCAGAACCTCGTTCCACCATGCCGGGATAAAGTCCATGGGGGGCATCAATGACAATCATGTCGATTCCGGCGTCAAGAAGTCTTGGCATTCGTTCCGAGAAACCATTAAGCGAGGGCACCGCGGCAGCGACAAGCAATCGACCATCTTTGGTCGCAGGCACACTTGTTGCGCTCCTATAACTAAGGGGAGTGGTAGGGGCTGATTTGACTGCGTCGATTTCACGTAACTGGGTTTCAATATCTCCGAACTGGTGAAGTACTGCCAATCCGCCCATTTGACCAAACAGAATCGCGAACTCCGCGTCAACGACGAAATCCATATTGGCGGCGAGTACGGGAAAGGGGAGCTTTAATCCACCCAGAGTTGTGGTGGTATCGGTGTCGCTTCTGCTGTGAGTACCGTAACAGGAAACCAGTTTTATATCGGCAGGAGACAGAGCGCCTTGGTGATTAAGAAACTCGAGCCAGACCAGCTGGCCTAACTTATAGCTATCTCTCGCGTCTGCCTCTGTCTGCATCTCACCCGTGAGCGTCCAAACTCCGCTTTCTTTTACAATACCCAGGCGCTCGCGATCTTTCTGCATCAGCTCCGCAAGAGTATCATCTAACCCCATGCCTCTCGAGAATGCTTTATGATATAAAAAGCTGACTTATCTCTCTTTTCTGCGTACAATCCCCCCAACCTCTTCCGCATGGAGCTCTCGCGGTTCTGGCGCTTATTGTATTATGTCACCGAAGACGAAACCAAAATCGTTTCTGTGGTATTCGAAATCTGCAGTCATGAAGCGTACGACGGAATCTTCGGGTATCGCAAGAATTAAGGATGTCTATTTTTTTGTACAAATGTACCACATTACACTAAGTTTACCTTCCCATACTTCCCCTCAAACGCCTTCACGCACTTCGGAGAATTCTTCAAAATGCGTTTGATGGTATTCACGACCGAAGGCGTCTTCTTCGCGTCGAGAGTCTTCAGGACATCGACGAGAATCTTCGCGACATCAGCATGGTACTCGCCCTCCATCTGGTCGATGGCCCCAAAGGTGGTCAGCAGCCGGCCGGTGGTGTACTCGTTAATCGGCGACAATTTCTTCAGAATCTCAGTCAGGTACTCTCTTCCGGAATCTGTCTGCAGTGATGTCCTGCGATTCGCGCAGAACGACCCGTACAGCGCGCGCTGGTCGTTTGTCTGCTCAATCCTGAAATTCGGTGACTTCTCAATCCGCTTCATGATTCCGATGCAGTCGTCGCTGTCATTCCCGCCCGCAATACCCAAAAACGACTCCCAGCTCACAAGGCTCTTCTTGGCTTGCGCTTCAAACGCTTCCAGAACTGCCATCTTGTCCTTCGCCGAGCTGTTGAGGTACAAAGAGAACGCCGAGTTCCTGTCGGTCGCGCAACTTCCTTGCGCAATCTGCTTTTTGAGAATCGCGTGAACATGAGGAGTATCCAATTTGGAGAGCAGCCCAAGCGCTGTGTTCTTCACCTGTCTCGCCTTAATCATCCGAACTTGCTTTTCGACGTATGTTCCTTGAGGCTTAACGTTAGCGTACGCGGAGTACATCTTGAGCAGCTCTTTTTCATGCAGCGTTCCAATCCGTGTGAGAATCTGTTTGCGCGCGTCATACAGCTTCTGGTACGCGTGCCGGTATCTATTATCCTCGACAGATTCGAAAATAGCGATAATCTGCGGCCCCACGCTGTCCATCAGGCGTTTATCGGAAAGGAGCGAAAAATATAGCGAAGTGAACCGATTGCCAACCTCTTTCTTCCCCTCGATAAGCTCAAGTTTCTCCTTGTCAGCGAGGCGGTAGAACGCGAGGTACCGGTTCACGATGTCCGAATCCTTCATCGCCTGCAGGTAAAGCTCCTCATCGCTCGCGTCAGAGGCCGCCTTTCCATAGAACGACCCGCTGCGATTTAGGGAAAGAAATCCTACAGGCCGCTTCACGGCGTCAAAGAGCATCTCCTGCTCCGGTTTCTGCATCCACACGCTCTGCTCCTGGATGTCTTTTCCAGTAGCGTCGACAACAGCGGCGGTAATCGGAAACTCCCAGCGCTTCTTGCCCTTCTGCTTCAGGCGTAGTGTTAGTTTCCCTTTAGACGTAAGCGTCTTCGCTTCAACAATAGGGTATCCTGTCTGCTTGAGCCACAGCCGGGCCATCTCAGTAAGTTTCAATCCCGAAACTTCTTCCATCGCTTCCACCCACTGCTGGCGCGACGCGTTGGCGTGCTGGTAGCGCGAATGGTAGAGGTGCAGTCCTTTCGCGAATTTCTCCTTTCCGAGCAGCGTCTCAATCATGCGCACGAATTCAGGCGCCTTCACGTAGGTCATGCCCGTAATCAGCTCGTTGGGGTCGTTGAATCCCTCAGGCTCAATCGGCATGCTCGCGGCGCTCTCGTCTAAACTAAAGGTGCCACCGACAGGCGCCAGCAAGTCCTGCACCGTATCCAACCTCGAGTAGTCTTCTCCGAAAAGGAACGCATGGTATTTCGTCTCGATGAATACTGTCACAGCCTCGTTGAGCCAGATTTCAAAGGGCGAGCGTCCGGTCACTTCGCTTCCGTTTAGATTATGATAAAACTCGTGCACCTTGACCCGAATCATGTATTCGAACGCGCCGTCCGACATCTCCGAAAAAGGCATAATCCGATTGGTCGTAATCGTCGTGTTTCCTACATTTTCCATGCCGCCGAAATCAGAGTTCTGCATCCCGATTTCGCGGTACACGGTCCCTGTATATTGATAGCCTGACGCAATCTTCTTGACTTTTTCTCGTAATTCCTCCCTTATTCTTGTCACGTCCTTCCCTTCTTTCTTAAGCTGTTCCCGTTTTTCAACCAGCGACTTTAGCTCATGCCTCAATTCCAAATTCGTATACATCTCAGGGCCTGTAAACAAGTAAATCCAGAGGATGCCGTCGTGCAGGATGTCAAGCGCGTGTTCAGCCGCTTCCTTATCGTTTCCCGGCGGCACGAGCAGCTCAAGAAGGAACTTCTTGCCGTCTGGATACTCGAACTCTCGCGTGAAAGAAGCGTACGTTCCGCACCCCAAAAAGAAGAGATACGTCGCCATCGGCGTCACGGCGTTGTCATAGCGTATCCTGTCCCTCCCTTTTCCAGCACTCTCCCGGGGAATGGACACATCACCATTCGTCAAAAGATGAGTATACCTCGAATCCGCGATAATCGTCGTCTTGTACGTGCACTTCGCCGTCATGTCGTCGATGCACGGCACAATCCTTTGAAATCCCCACTGCTGGCACTGGGTAATCAACTGGCACGGCGCGTTCTTCGGCGTCTCGTCATAATACAGGCCCTCGAGAACATTCTTGGTCGGCCTGCACGTCGTCTCTGTATGAATCGTGAACGATTTCCCCTTCTTCACTGGATTCTTGAACTTAATTTTCAAAAGGTCCTTATCTTTATCATAAGAGAATTCGACATCCTCGCAGTCGCACTCGACCGCGTGAATTTTAAGCTCCTTCGCGTTCAGCTCCATCTCTTTCAAATCAATCTTAGCGGTGAGGTGAATGTCGGAACTGACATGCGTCTCCTTCTCGTGCATGTCGAACACCAGATCCATATGCTCGACGTTGACTTTCAAAGCCCCGAAATCCTCCGGAGTGAACTTGAATTCGCGCATGGAAAGAGTTCAGACTGCCCCTCTTATATAGTTTGCGCACTGATTCGCGAATCTACTCTCTAGGGGGTCTTTCCAGCGCATATGCAACCATGGCCCTGATATGATACTCCTTTTCCTTCTGAGATAAAGGAAGAATATCGGCAAATATAGCGTCTCTGTAATGATCACTAATCATTCTGCGCATACAATGGACCTGAGAGGGAGAGAGCTCCTCTTGAGTTTCCCTAACTGAAGCACTATAAATCGTCTTCACCAAGGCATCTATTCTCCACTTACCTAACGCTTTCTGAAACTGTTGTTGACCTTGGTTGTCTGATGCAAGGAGTCTGCTCAATGGGCCTTCACGTGCTTCTTCTAGGAGCACCACATAATCAATATCGCCATGGCTATGATCTAGGAAGCGGACTCGGCCCGCCATTTGATCCAGATAATTCCCACGAGAAGCAAGGGCCGGATCAGGATCCGCTAGCCAGACTACAGTTTTCCCTCCAATGTGTACCATTGTTCACCTTTTATCAGGAGCGGGTGTGAGCGCATAAGCGACTATCCCATGGAGGTCGGTTATTACACTCAGTGGCGCACGCAGGGTCCCGGGGGTGAGCCGCCTCTTGTAGAACTCAGGTCTCACGACCGATTGAGGATCCACGGCACTAGCATATGCATGGATAGCCATCATAGCGGAAGATACATCTCGACCTCCATACCCCTCTTTGTGGCCCATACATAGAATGATGTGTCTAACAAATACATCAAGACCGCTTTCTGTTAAGGCCCTTTGGAAAAAATCCGTCGTACGTGGGACTACAGTCGTATCGCCCATATCGAACTTCTCCCTAACCCCGCTCAACAATAACGCATAGGGTGGTAAGCCTTGGGTTTCTGTATACTCCTTAATGCCAAGAGCCATCTCTCCCATGAAGAGAGGCGAAGTGATGGGCGCAAGTGTTTGTCTGTATTGCACCAGCGCTACTTTTTCTTCTGCCATTTTTTCACCTCATTGTAGCTTGCGCAGGAGCCAAAAGCGTAACCGGAACTATCGGCGCGCGCGTAAGCGCGTAAACGCCTATCCCATATACTACCGGGTCTTTCACGTCGTAATTTTGGAAACTTTCGATCCCCTGGTCGGTGTCTCCGCGAACTGCCAGAGCCGCGCAGTGAAATGGCATTCCCAGTGGCCTTGTATCCATACCCAAGCCTAGCTCCCTAATTTGGACATTCTGTCCACCTTCTCTTAATGCACTCTGGAATTCTTGCGTCCAGGTAGCTAGATACTCCGCAGCCGGATTATAAACCTCCCCACTACGTCCACTCATTACCGCGACATAGTCAATCGGTCCACATCGATCCCACGCCAAAACCTCTTCCGCCATCTTTCTTTTGAAATCGGGCTGGTCTATCGCATGCTCTGTATCTAAAAGCCACAGCAATGTTTTTTCTCTCGGTTCACCCATCTGTTTCACCTATTTGTAACCACTAGTAGATAGTAGCTTATATTTATAGAAGAAGCCCCCCTAAGGGGGAAACTAACAGAAGTTTTTTATAGCCGGCAAGACGCGCATATCCATGAATCTCTCCGAACTCAGAAACATCGGCCTTACCGAAGGAGAGCTCAAAATCTACGGCGCACTTTTGGAGCATGGCGAGGCCACGCGCCAGGAACTCACAAAAAGGTCCGGCATCAGCTCATCAAAAATCTATGAAGTAGCGAACCATCTGGCAGCCAAGGGTCTCATTTCCATGGTAAAGAAGAACGACGTGCTCCATTTCAGCGCCGCGAATCCAGGCAGGCTGGAAAGCTTCCTCCAGAAGAAAGAAGAGGAGCTGAGTAAAGAGCGTGATATCGTAAAGAATCTGCTCCCAACGTTGCAGATGCGATATCTGGATGCGAGCGAAGAAGCGAATGTTGAAGTTTTCTATGGCTGGGAAGGCATGGAGACTGCCTTCGACGACCTCGCAAACGCTCTCGGACCGAAAGATAAAAGCGAAGTCTTCGGCGCTTCCAAGGGTTATGATAACCAGCAGGCCGATATCTTCTTCAGCCGATTTTACCAGAAAAAACGAAAGAAAGGCTTTGCCACAAAAATAATCTTTAATGAGGATATGCGTGGCAGCCCCCGTATTGATCTCTTCAAGCAAGCGCCAAACCAATGCAGGTTCCTTCATCAGGACACGTATACAGAAATAAACACCTACAAAAAGGTCGTGCTCTTTGTCATGCTCCTTAAGAAACCGATTGTCATCCGGATTACAAGCGAAGAAGCCGCTAACTCCTTTAGAACTTATTTTGAATCATTGTGGAAACAAGCGAGCGCGAAGTGACTCTTTCTCTATTCATACCTTAAACTCTCAACCGGCCTCAGCGCCGCGGCTTGTTTCGCGGGCAGAATCCCCGACACCGCCCCGACTAAGAACGCGAACCCAATACATCCGAACGTCAGATACCAAGGGAAGACGGGCTTCAAAAGCGCGAAGCCGGATGCCGCGGCGGCGGCCCCTCCGACGCTCGCGACCATCCACCCAAGAAGCACTCCAAGAACCCCTCCGACAAGTCCCAAAAACCCAGACTCGAAGATGAACACCAGCAAAATAGTGTGATTCGCCGCGCCAATCGCCTTCATGATGCCAATCTCTTTCGTCCGCTCGAGCACCGCCGTATACATCGTGTTCATGATATTCACACCGGCGACAATCACGGAAATCAGGCCGATAAGATAGAGGATGCCCTTGAGCACGTTGATGATGGCGTTGAAAGTTGCGAGCGCATCCGCGAATGTCTGGACAAAGAAATCCTCCTTGCCTTCCTCCTGCCCCTTGTGCTTGCGCAATCTTTCCGTGATGCGGTCCGCGAGCTCCTCAGCAGGCGTATCAGCAGACGCGCGCACAACCATCCAGCCGTACGTATCTTTGGTTTCAGGATACAACTCCTCAAACCCCTCCTTGGAGATGTAGATGTTCGCGTCATCGCTTGGGTTGCCCACCTCGCTGTAGAACCCGACGACCTTGAGCTCCTTCCCGTTCAGTTCAATCGTATCCCCGACAGAAATCTTCTTCTTGAACACTTTTTGAGGGAGCTGATAATTGTAGCCCAGTGCGACCGCGTCGGTCTCTCCCTTGCGCAGTTGCCTTCCCGCTACCACATGCGTCGCGAAGGTCTGGCTGACCAGCTCTTCCTGTTTGAGGTCGAAGCCAATCAGGTACCGGTACTTTTGCTCATCCTTCCAAGCAATCTTCCCGGCTTTCATGTAGAGCGGCGCGACCTCGTCCGTGCCCCGGATTTTCGAGATGAACTCCGCGTCGTCCTGAGTCAGCTGGAAATTCTCGTCCGTGCCCGGAGCGCCGATGCCTCTCGCCTGAACAAATAGCTTGTCAACGCCGGCCTCTTCCGCGAGGCTGTCCACGTACGCCTGAAGGCCCAGACCAAAGCTCACGAGCGCGTAGATGGCCATGATACCAATGAGGATGGAGAGCGAGGTCAGAAGGCTCCTCGTCTTCCTGTGCGCGAGATTAGAGAGCGAATACTTGAAGATGTCAAGGTTCATTGAGAAATCAGCCTCCGTGAACCTTCAATCATCATTTGATGAACCTCAGCGCGTCAACGGGGTTTTTCCTGGCCGCTTTCATCGCGGGAAAGATTCCGGCGAATAATCCGAGGCTAAAGGAGAATAGCAGCGCTCCGAAGATAAGGCCGAGGCTCACCTGCGCCTGAATCAGTTCGGAGCCAAGGAAAATCCCGCCGAGGAACGCGAGGCCATAAGCTAGTCCAAGCCCCAGCAGCACGCCGACAACTCCCCCCAATAGGCCCAGCAATCCCGATTCGATGAAGAAGAGGATGAAAATCATGCTGTTCTTCGCGCCAACGGCCTTCATGATGCCAATCTCTTTCGTCCGCTCGAGAACTGCTGTGTACATCGTGTTCAAAATCCCGATTCCGCCGACCACAATCGAGATGCTCGCGATGATATAGACGAAAAGCTGCACCGCGAAGAGCGTGCTGTTCAGCGTGTCGAGCGTTTGCTGCGGCGAGCTCACTTCGAAATCCTCCTCGCCCTTGTCCACGCCCCGCTCCTTGCGCAGCAGGGTCTCGAGGTTCTCTTTCACAGTTTCGACGTTCTTGACGTCGCCAACCTTCACGGCAATCAGGTTCACGGTCTCATCGCCCTGCCGGAAGAGGTCTTTGAGCTCCCCTTCGTTGATGGCGACTGAGCCGTCGAAAATGAAGCTGCCTTTCTTTTTGAGAATCCCGACGACATCAAAATCATGCCCCTGGAACGAGAAGGCGTCGCCGACGCGCATTGCCCTGCCAAACATCTCCTTCTCAGCGAAGTCCGCTCCCACGACCACCTTGCCGCGGTCGCCGTCCTTGAGCGCCCGCCCTTGTTCGACTTCGAGGTTGAGCATGCGCTCGAACGTTTTCCTGTCCTGCCCTTCGGGGACGCTGTAGGCCATCCCGATGCTCTGCCGGTCGTTGAACTCGAACGTTCCCGATTCCAGATAGCGATTGAAGGCTGCCTCAACTCCAGAAATACGCGCCACCTTGTCTACCAGCTTGTCGGTGAGGGGCGTCACGACAGCGGTCCCTGGAGGCCCCGCGAAATTGAGGCCGGAAGCCTGGACGCTTAAGACATCGGGGCCGAGGAATCCGAATTGACCGCTAATCGCCGTGCGCAATCCCTCGCCCAGGCCGATAAGCGAGACGACGGTCGCGATGCCGATGAAAATCCCAATCATCGTCAGGTACGTTCGCGTCTTTCTTTTCGTCAGGCTGTTCGAGGCGAGCTTGAGATAGTCAAGCAGCATGATGCTTCTTCTTCCTCTTGCGGTGGATGTAGAACGCCACGCCTGCGCCGATGATGAGGATGACAATAAGTACACCCACCCACGCGCTGCCTCCCTGGCGCTTGGTATCGGTTCGCGCGCTTAGAACCACGTCGCGCTCATAGAGCTTCCCGTTGGCGTCGCGGTACTCAGCGTGCAGGGGCAGGTCGATGGTTCCATCTTTCCCGTCGGTGACAAGAATCGGGAACTCTGCGGTCTCGTAGTCGTCCGAGTCCAGTTCGCCGATGTAGACCTCTTTGTTTCCGAGCAGGTCAAACTCCTGCGTCTCCTTCAGGGTAACAGTCAGGAACTTGACGTCGCTAAAGCCCTTGTTCACGAACTTGAAGGCTATCGTCCCCTCGGCTCCCCGTTTGGCGGTCGAGCTGTCAATGCTGATACTGACATCCGGCGCGGCGTCCACGACCAACCCCACAATCCCTATTCGGGTGGAATTCTTTCCAGAGGTATCCGCGTAGCCGAGCGTGAATGGCACCTTGTAAGCTTGGGAAGCGGCGTCCGCGTCCGTGAAGAGGTCGAAGGAGAGCGTCGCGCTCTTGCCCGCGTCGATGCGGTTCAGCGTTTTTTCGTTGCTCGAGCCGATAGGAGTGAACGGCAAAGTCTTTTCCGTGAACCCTGTCGTGCTCGTATACACTTTATAGAGCTCGAGGTTGAGTTTCACGTCTGTAATCGCCGACCCGGCGAAATTGTCGATGGTGAACACAACCTTGCTTGTGCTTCCAGGAGCCAGCGGGGAAGGGGAGGCGGATATTTTGCTGATGCCAACAGCGGCCTGTCGAGAGCGCACGGTCAGAGGATAATCGCCTTCCTTCACCCAGGGGCCGTTCGCGAAGCGATACCAGAGCTCAATTTCATTTTCACCGGGCGCCGCGCTGGCGTCCACAAGAAGCGTGAACTTCACGCGCACTCCTAAATCCGCGGTCTGCCGGGAAGCGAGCGTGCCGATGCGCTTCGCGCCTTGGCTTGCGTCGTACAGCGTGAAGGGGTATTTGGGCACGACCTTCACTTCCATGTCGCGGGCGGGCTCCCCGCCGTCGTTCTCGACGCGGAACTGCACGTCCACCGTATCTCCAGGCGCGGCGGGGTCTGGCTCCTGATTGATGAGTGTTGCGTTGATGTCGGGGCTGCTGATGATCGCGGCTTGCGCCGTGACTGCCATAAGCAGTATCAGTACTACTATTCCAAATGGTTTCATCGTTTTTCCCTCTTAAGGACTTGTCCGTCTTTCAGGAACTCGATGCGGTCCGCGTTTCGGGCGGTGGCCTCATCGTGCGTCACTAGGATAATCGTTCTTCCCTCTTTCTCGTGCAATTTGCGCAAAAAATCCATCACCGTGTGCCCCGTTTTCGAATCCAGATTGCCCGTCGGCTCGTCAGCGAGGATGACTTCGGGGTCGTTCGCCAGGCTCCGCGCGATAGCGACGCGCTGCTGCTGCCCGCCGGAAAGCTCCGTCGGCTTGTGGTGCATCCGCTCTCCCAATTCGACAAGCTCGAGGAGCTGCCTTGCTTTCGCGAGCCTCTTCTCTTTTGGGATGTTCTGGAACACCATGGGCAGAGCCACGTTCTCCAGCGCCGTCAGCGTGTTGATGAGGTTGAACTGCTGAAAGATGAATCCGATTTTCTTGCCGCGGATGCGCGCGAGCTGGCTTTCCGACATCAGCGCGATGTCCTTTCCTTCGAGAAAAATGTGTCCGCGTGTGGGAACGTCAAGGCAGCCAATCATGTTCATCGCCGTGCTCTTGCCGCTTCCGGAAGGCCCCATGATGGCGACGAATTCGCCCTGCCCAACCTTGAAATCAAGCCCTTTGAGCGCAGGCACTTCAACGTCTCCCATCTTGTAAATCTTCCAGACATCGGCAAGCTCAAGGATGGTTTTCATGACTGGTAATGGGTTCCCCCCACCCTTAAATACCTTGCTCTCGATTTAAGCTTTTCGCCAGCGGGAACAAGGAAAAAAATCAAGAGAAAAAAGAAGAAAAATTCTAAAAAAAGCGTTTACGAGGAGCCGCTGGCGAACAGCTTCGCGAACCAGTTCATCACTTTTTGCAGGAAGCCCTGGCTGACGCATTGGCTGTTGACGCACAGGTTGCTGCCACATTCGTAGCTGTTCTGGCAGCTCGCGTCGCCCTCCTTCTGCGCGCTCATGCCGTTGAAGGCGTCGCAGTAGCGCTTCTCACCGTTCGCGATGCGCGTGCCGATGGGCAGGCATCTGCCGTCGACAAAGCACCCGTCGCAGGTCGCCTTGATTTGCGCTTCATCAGTCTCCTTGACACAAATCCATGCGTTGCCTCCCTCAGGCAAGTCGTATCCGGTGAACTGTAAATCCAGTCCCGCTACCGTTTGCCGCTTGCCAAGCGAAAGCTCGGCGCTTTCCCTGCCGCCGGTTCCTGAAACAACAACCTTGATACCATCGTCTTCAAAATCATCGACCGTGAGGCCATAGGTCCCTTGAATCACGGCGCCGGGAATCTCAAGTTGTCCGGTAACGGTTCTGCTCTCTCCTTCCTTCCAAGGCCGCATGCCGTCGCACCAGTTGGGGCGCTCGGGAGTCTGGGGGGGCATGATTTTTATGGGGGGAGTTCTGCCACTTCCAGTATCGGAATCCCTGCACAATCCATCATACGCAACTTTTACCCCGCCGTCTCTCGAAGCGACACAGGCGTTGCAGTAGCTCTTCTCGTCAGTCCCACAAACGCCAGGGCAATCAGCGGTGCAAATTGTCCTTTGATCGCATGCGCCTTTGCTGACCGTTCTGATTCCCGCCGCTTTAGCCATGCATGCGTTCGAATAGGTCTTGCCGTCAGACCCGCAGACCGGATCGTAATCTGTGGTGCAGACGATGCTGGGGTTGGGGGTCGGGGCTTCCTTGCCTTGGGCGCGCTTGATGGCGTCAATGAAGACGTTCAGTTGCACAGCTCCGCTGACCTTCTCGCCGTTGATGAAGAAGGCGGGCGTTCCGTCCACGCCAGCTTTCTGGCCCTTGCGAATGTCCGCGTCTACGGTCGCGGCAGTGCTGCTGTCTGAGATGCAGGACTGGAATTTCTGGGTATCAAGTCCAGCATCTTTCGCGTAATCAAGCAAGTCCTCATCAGAAAGCTCATCCTGGTTCTCGAAGAGCCGGTCCGCGTACTTGTGGAGTCGGCCCTGCTGTTCCGCGCACTCGGATGCGATGGCCGCTGCCCTCGCCCGCGGATGTATCTCTGACAGGGGGAAGTGAATCATATTGAAGCTTACTAGGCCTGTGTCCAGATACTTTTCCTTCACCGTAGGATACACATCTTCATACCAGCGAGCGCAGTAGGGGCACTCGAAGTCGACAAACATGTCTATGGTCACGAAACTCACGGGCGTCGTGGACACTTCTTTTCGGCACTCGCCGTCGCGGCACACCA
>JAUSJW010000006.1 GCA_030647105.1 Nanobdellota archaeon
TCGGGATTGCCGATGGCGCCCCGCGCTATCATGATGTAGTCGACCGAGCTCTCCTCGAGGCGCTTCTTGAACGTCTCGGGCGTAAACACGTCTCCATTGCCGATGACAGGAATCTCGACCGCCTCGCCCACTTCACGGATAATATCCCAGTCCGCCTCGCCGCGGTAGCCCTGCTTCTGCGTCCGTCCATGCACCGCGATGGCGGCGGCTCCCGCATTCTCGACGATTTTCGCGACTTCGACGGCGTTGATATGCTGTTCGTCAATGCCGATGCGGATTTTCACCGTGACCGGCCTGTTAACAGAACCAACAAGCTTCGAGACAAAGTTACCGATACCCTCGGGCTTCTTGAGCAGCTCGCTTCCCGCGCCAGTCTTGATGACTTTCCACGCCGGGCAGCCGCAGTTGACGTCGATGATGTCGAACTTGTCTTCGACTTGCCGCGCCGCATCAACAACGTCCTGAACGTCCGCCCCGAAGAGCTGCACTGCGACAGGCTTCTCGCTCGGGTCGGTACGCACCATCTCCCAGGTCTTCTGCGAGCCAGAGAGGATAGCTTTCGAACTCACGAACTCCGTGCACGTCAAACCCGCGCCGTACTGCTTCGCGAGCGCCCGGAACGCGACGTCCGTCACCCCGGCCATGGGCGAGAGGATGGCTTTAGAGGATAGTTTAGGAAACTGCATAGAAGAAAGGAGTCCGGAAGCGTATAAAAGCGTTGCCAACCTCAAATCATATAAATCAGAGAGCCCCTCTTTCTGGTATGGACTATTCCTTCACCTGTCACGGCCACCGCAACGTCCGCTCCACTCATCCGACGACCTTAGAGTTCACAAAAGACAAGGAGCTGACCGAAACTGGCGACTGCATCCTCGGAGTATCGGCGGACTTCGAGTATTTCAAGCTCAGGGAAATGCTCATCGCGGGAAAAGGCCGCAAATTCGTCTTCACGCTTAAAGTGAATGACGCTGCCTGCCAGATGCAATGCGTCCCGAATCCCGAGTTCGGTGACCCACACGAAATCGTTTTGCGCAAAGGCGACTACCTCAGCGCGAGAACGCTCGGAACTTTCTGCACAAAGACAGCGCGCGACATCCCAAGGGAAATCTCGAATGTGATGAAAGACCCGCTCGCGACGATGACCGTAACGATTACTCTGCTATGAAAAAGAAAACCCTGAGCAAAAGCGAAATCAAGGAGCTGAATGAAAAGCTCTCTCCGTTAGGTTTCGCCTTCGACGTGAAAGAGCAGGTAGAGCTCGTCGAAGACGAAGCGACAGTTGTCAGTTGCCAGGGAAAGCCCTTCTTTTTTCAAATAGAAGGTCAATGGATTCCGAGTTTAAAGCTGATTCTGGAAGGAAAAATAAAGTTAAAACAAATTGTAGTGGACATGGGCGCCGTGAAGTTCGTCTGCAACGGCGCTGACATCATGCGGCCCGGAATCCGCGAAATTGAGGACAGCGTCGTGGAAGGAACGCTCGTCCAAGTCATCGACGAAAAGAACCGCAAGCCGCTCGCGGTAGGAAAAGCGTTGCTTTCTTCAGAGCTGATGAGAGCCCAAGCCAAGGGGAAATCCATTCAGAACATCCATTATGTCGGTGACAAATTCTGGGGTTTAGGCTAAACCGAGAAGCATCAGCGCCATCTGCCCCGTGAACCCCGCGAAGAGAGGAATGAGCAAATTGTCATCAAGCTTGCTCACGAGCACCTCGACGAGCGTCGCGACGACCGCCATGGAGACAACCACCGGCCAGAAGATATCTCCATTCGGCATAAGCGAGTACATCCACCATAGTTTGTTGTCGACAAAGGAGCGGATGATAAGAAAGCCGATGCCCAAGTTAACCAGAAGTTCCGCGGCCGCTCCCTCCCACGTCTTGCTCGGCAGCCCCGACACACGGCGTTTGCCGAAGCGAGTTCCCACGATTCCAGCGGTCAAATCGCCAAAAGCAGTCATGAGAATCGCCGCCACCGCGACGCGCAAATCAAAGAGCGCGAGGCACAAAATAGCGCCGAGCAAAAAATACACTTCTCCTCCGAGGCGCTTCAGCTCCTTCGGCCGCTTGTAGCGCCACAGCAAAGACAGAATAGGAATCTTCATCCCCCGCTCGACGCGCAGATACTCGAATTCTATCGTGAGGATAAGGAACGCCGCGAGAATGAGAAGCGCGATTTTGTGGCTGAACGTCTGCGCCAGGAGGTTGTAAACAACAAGGATAAAAATAGAAAATAAGTGGATGACTTTCCGTCCAAGCTCCTTCTTGAAGTCCCAAACCATGACTGTATCGCCTGCATCAGCATATATAAAATATTCTAGTGAAAGCCAGAGGATTTGAAAAGAGTTCCTTCGATTTCAATCCTCTTGCCTAAAAACTGCTCGCAAACATGAAGGTTGGCCTTCGCGTGCTCAGTAACAGAAGAGGCCCGATATGCTCCGCCGAAAAGCGCGAGGAACGGAATAAGCTGGTCAGCGAGGCGCGCGTCAACGCACCCGTCAGAACTGAGTTCCGAAAGCAGCAGATTTGCCGCCTCTTTTCCAACCTCCTCCGCCTTCTTTCCGCGTTCTCCAAGCGCGTCTGCGCCGAGCAGAATCTCCTTGGTGTCAATCTCCCCCTGCTCTCCAAAGCGTGCCCAGAGTGTGATGCCAGAGCCCGGGGAAGCGGCCTTGCGGTATTCGTTTCGGATGTCGAGGGGTATCTTCAGCTTCGAGAGAGCGCGGCGCACCGCCTCCGCCTGCCGCTCCGCCACGTTCGCTGAAGCCAACTCCAATGAAGCGTGTGAGATACCCTTGATTTGGAGCAGCTCTCCGCGAGACTCCAAGGAGAAGCGCGGCGCCTTGCCCGCGAGGAGCTCCTCTTTCGTGAATTTTGGGGCGATGGAAATCTCCATCTTCCCTTGTCCTTTCGGGTAATAGCCGCGCTCGATAAGCTTGCATTCAAAGGTCGCGTACGGGGAAATGTGAGGCAGGAAGACCGAACGGAAGTAATCAAAAGGTGGAGCCCATGCGACATCTGTCCCACCCGTAATAGTGAAGGTGCATCGCTTGCCGGAAAAGAGCGCTGGCAGAAGAAGCGACTGCATAAGGAGTGTGATGGACCCCGCTGTTCCGATGTCGATGCTATAAGCCCCGGCCTGCGGATTTCCCGGAGTGTAGGTGAGTTCAGTCGAGCCCAGTTCCGCGCCTTCGGCCTGTGCGTTGCAGAAGCGCTTCAAGGCGTAGATGCCTTCGAGATGCTGCGATTTTAAGCCAGGCTCTGGTCTGCCCTTGCGGATGCTATGCATCATGAACGGCTTCTGGAGCACGGTGGAGAGAGCCAGAGCTGTCCGGGCCATCTGCCCCCCTCCCTCAAAGAGGCTTCCGTCAATTGTAATCATGACCGTTTAGAGGAAAAGCGGATATAAATAGGTATGGGAGCCCAAGTAGCGTATTTTGCGGGAGATAAACTTTAGGCAGGGAAAGAGACAGGAAGATTTTTATAGCCCGCGTCGTTTGAAGGTGTATGAAAGCGAGCCTTCTGCTCTTCCTCTTCCTAATGCCCGTAGCCTATGGCGCCACCCTGCATGGAGTAGTCTATGATTCAGCCTATACGCTCGTAAACGATGTCACGCTCGTCATCAATACCACCCCTCAGCAGAGCTATGTAGCGAAGAGTGGGGGATACTTCTTCTACGCGCCCGTTGGCGTATTCGCGATTACAGCTGAGAAATATTACCAGCGCGAGCTACTCTTTTCGCATAAGGAAGTAGTGAGCATTGATAGTGACGGGGAATACCAAATAGACATCGTCCTCAACAGTTCCATCAAAATTCCCCCAAGCGAAAGAAGGCTTTCCTCAATTGAGCTGTTCCTTGCCAAGTATAGCGTCTTCATCTACACCGCGGTCATCCTGATTGCCACGGCCGTCGTCATCATCGTCATCCTGCGCCGCAAGAGCAAGGTCGGCTTCACAGTCCAAAAGGACAATATTGACCACGAAGAGAACGGCCTGAATATGACGTATGAAGTGGGTGAAATCACAAAGAACGCGCCAGAGCCCATCGAGACCGCGGGAGACCTCGAAACGGTTCTGCGCATCATCAAGGAAGAAGGCGGAAGAGCGACGCAGAAAGACATCCGCAGACGCCTCCCGCTTTCCGAAGCCAAAGTGTCGCTCATGATTACCGAGCTGGAAGCGAAAGGCAAGGTGCAGAAGATAAAGAAGGGCAGGGGGAATATTATAGTATTAAAGTAACAACAGCTAGCTTTTTAAGATAGAATAGATTCGTCTCCGCTATGGTGGTTGACCGTAAAAACGACTTCGCCTATATGCAACGTGTCATGGACGGCGAGGAGCCGCTTCCTGAAAATACGTTCAGGCCGGGCTCCAATCCAGCTCCGAAGCGCGCTGGCACTCTTTCTGGAGAAGATCGTATTCTTGCGTTGAGAAACGCGCTAGCGGATTTCCACCCCAGGCATCACGAAACTCTTGGTCCTGAATTCGCCAGGGAGCTTGACACCCGCGGGCGCATTTATGGGTATCGTTTCAAACCTGATGAACCCATTTCGGCAAGACCGATTGGAAAATACAATGGAATCGTTGAGGCCCGTGCGATGCAGCACATGATAGATAACAATCTTGATCCTCGCGTCGCGCAGCATCCGGACGAACTTGTCACGTATGGTGGAAATGGCACAGTCTTCCCAACGTGGCAGCACCGCGCTCTGACTATGCGCTTCTTGGAACAGATGGAGAGCGACCAGACTCTAGTCATGTATTCCGGACGGCCGCATGGCCTCTTCCCCTCCACTCGTGATGCCCCACGTGTTGTTATTGCAAATGGGATGATGGTTCCAAATTATTCTACGCCTGCTGAATATGAACGACTCGCGAAAATGCTCGATACGATGTACGGCCAGATGACAGCTGGCTCGTGGATGTATATCGGTCCGCAAGGAATTGTGCACGGCACTACAATCACCCTCCTCAATGCCGCAAGAAGGTTAAATCTCGAAAATTTAGAGGGGAGGGTCTTTGTCACATCGGGTCTGGGAGGGATGTCCGGAGCGCAGGCAAAAGCTGCAGTCATTGCGGGCGCTGTGGGTGTCATCGCGGAAATCAATCCCAAAGCAGTGCAGAAAAGACTTGAACAAGGTTGGCTGACAGAAGCGACCGATAGTCTTGACACTATCCTTGCCAGAATAGAGGAAGCTAGAGACGTCGGAGAGGGTGTTTCCATCGGTTACATCGGGAATATTGTTGATTTATGGGAAGTTCTAAGGGATGAAGATGTGAAAGTAGACTTTGGTTCAGACCAAACCTCGCTTCATAACCCCTGGAATGGCGGCTATTATCCGGTCGACATGACAATTGCAGACGCCCAAAAAATGATGGTCGAAAACCCGACAGGGTTCAAACAAGCAGTTCAGGAGTCCTTAAAGAGGCAAGTAAACGCAATCAACGACTTGACAAGAAGCGGGATGTATTTCTGGGATTATGGCAATGCCTTCCTGAAAGAAGCTGGAGAAGCGGGAGCCGATGTGATGAAGGCGAATGGGAGATTCAAGTTTCCTTCCTATGTTGAGCACTTAATGGGTCCTATTTGCTTCGATTATGGGTTCGGACCCTTCCGATGGGTCTGTACTTCGGGAGATCCCGGGGATCTTGAGAGAACAGATGCAATAGCTGCAAAAGTGCTTGAAAGGCTCGCGCGAAAAGCTCCAGATGAAATCCGCCAGCAGTATGAGGATAACCTACACTGGATCCGCGAAGCTGGAAGGAACAACCTCGTCGTTGGCTCCCAAGCGCGCATTCTCTACTCTGACTTGGAAGGCAGACTGGCGCTTGCGTCAGCATTCAACACGGCAATCAAATCAGGTAAAGTTCACGCTCCTATCGTAATAGGGAGAGACCATCACGATATCGGTGGAACTGATTCTCCTTATCGGGAAACCGCGGATATCTATGATGGGACTGCCAGAACGGCAGACATGTCTGTGCATAACGCCATCGGTTTAGCAGCGAGGGGAGCGACCTGGGTTTCTCTCCATAATGGGGGAGGTGTCGGATGGGGCCAGGTCATGAACGGCGGATTTGGTATGGTGCTGGATGGAAGCTCATCCACAATCAGAAAAGCGCGTTCCATGATTGGCTGGGACGTAACGAATGGACTCGCAAGAAGGTCAAGAGCAGGGCATGAAGGCGCACAATTCGCGATTGAGCGCGCAATGGAAAAAGACAAGCGACTTGTCGTGCGCTTGCCTCATGAGCCTAATATGGCAAGGCTTAGGAACATTTGACAATGAACTTCAAAAAAATCGACCCTCAAAGCTACGTCGTCTCAATCGAACCCGGAGAGAAGATTATAGAACAATTGAACCTCTTTCTCGAAAAGGAAAAGATAACCAACGCCTCCTTCATCGCGATTGGCGCGACAGACGAGTGCGAGCTCGCCCAGTACACCGTTTCCAAGCAAAAATATTTCAAAAAGACTGTCACCGGCCAGCACGAAATCACCAACATCACAGGCAATGTCTTCCTCTTCGATGGCAAGCCGCTCATTCACGCCCACATCACCATCAGCGATGAGTCCTTCAACGCGTACGGCGGCCACTTGGTTGAAGCGAGAGTATGCGGCGCGTGCGAGATTCTCTTGAAAAAGTTAGACTCCAAGATCGGAAAGAAGCATTCTGAGAAGATTGGCCTCAAACTGCTCGATTTATAGGCCAAAACCATGACATAGGTCAATAAAATCCTATATGATACAGAGTATTCTTGAGTTCTATGTCCTTAGAAAGGGTTACAGCGCTCCTTACGAAGGAGAATGCAAAAAACGTAGCACGGAGGGCGTACTCCGTCGTAGCGGACGCTGTGGCGTTGAACACATTCTCACTTGTCTATTCTTTGACAGACCATTTCGTCGCTCATAATGAATGGGCGGAGGTTCCAGATACCCGACTCAGAGCGGCGATAGGGAATACCACGACCGCAACGCTCTATCGCCTCTATTCCACTTGGGTGCGAGATCGCTTTGGACTTACCGAGAAAAGCAAGGGTTTGAAATCCTATTTAGTGGATGTGCTCGCCTTCGCAACAGGCCAAAGCGGACTCTATCCTTTATATCTCGGTCCAGATGCGACGTGGGAGGAGATGTGGCATGGTGCTGCATTTCTTACCATCGTAGCGCCGCTTTTAGGAACGCCGCAGCGCCTCACCTACAATTTTGTCCGAAAGAAGATGGGAGTGAAAGAAGCCCCTGCTACGGAAGCAAAAACAAAAAGAAGGCAATGGCTGGGCGCCACACTTCTTGCGGCCGCAGGGGTAGGCTATCTTTGGAACTCCTACCAAGAAGAAAAGTCAAAATGGACGCAAGGCGAACTTCTTGAAGATTATGCCCAAGATACACCAATGGGCCCGCTCTATCGCGTCGTCATCGAAACAGACAAGGGCGTTGTCACCTATCCGATTCTCGAAACACCTGAAAAGGTGAGAGAGATGGAACGCCGCTACCATTCAAGAAAGGATGGCGGAATCGGAGACAAAGTAGAATTCTCGACGGACTCGCTAGTGTTTTCACTCGATGAGCAAGTCCTCCTTTCAAAAAATTTCAGGAAGGCTGAAAAATGAGAGTGCTCAAGGAAACGCCCTATCCTGAACGCTTCGACAAGAGCGCACTCGAACAGATTGTGGAGTCTATCCCCTCCTTCGGCGATGACCCCTCGAATCCCGAGTGGAATCCGACTCCTGTTAAAGAGGTTGATCTCACAAGCGAAGGCTATGGTGTAGTCTACGTCAAAGACGAATCTGTAAACCCGACGGGAACGCATAAAGATAGGGCGGCCTGGGAAATTGTCGCTCTTTATCGCGACTTCGCGAAAGCCGCGCTCCTTCGAAGAGAAACGGAGGTTAGAGTACCGAGAGTCTCGCTCATCACGGCGGGCAATGCGGGAAGGGCGCTAGCTGTAGCGCTTGAGAGATACGGCCTGCCTCCAGTAAAGCTGCTGGTGGACGAAGATAGGCTCAGGGCGCATGCGGCGGAGCTGATGCAACTGCGCGCTGATGTCTATGTGACCAACCTTGATGAAAGAGAGCTTGCCCCGTCTTCAATTCTCGAGCTCACGCACAACGCCTGGGGTCTCGACCTCACCTCGCTCATGGCGTTCGAACCGCAGGTGATGTTCTACGACTGGCACGTGCACGAGGCATTCAATGAGGCTCCGCGGGAAATCTATGTCCCTTACGGCTCGGGAAGGCTAATGGAGAACTATCTCACCTGGCAGTCGAGAACGCTCAGGAATTTCAGCCAAGGGAAAAAGGACCCGAGGTTGCAGGCAGACCCTGCCCATGTGGCGGAAATAAGCATTTTTGGCGCGGTTCCGGGAATATTGGGCAGTCTCGCCGAAAAGCTTGAAGCGTCATTTATGCCGTTCACAATCCTGAGAATCACAGATAGGGAAGCGATGAAGGCATTCGGCGCGACAGGAAAAGATACGGGAATCTACGAGGTAGGGGAAACCAACATTGCGAGAGGGTATGAACTGATGAGAAAACACGTCACAACAGAGCCATCCGCATCAGCCGGACTTGCCCTCTATATGCAACGTTGGGATGAAGGGAAGAGGCCAGAAGGAAAAGTCTTGATAATCAATACTGGCAAGGGAATCTAGAACCGCTTCTCTTTGATGAGCTTGTCAATGCATCCAGGAATGAATTTCGCTTCAGCCTGGCGCAATCTCTCCTGGAACGTTCTGCGCTTGACGCCAATCTTCTGGGAAATATCGTCGAGATTCAGCTTTCTCGGCCAAGAGTAATACTGGTTGTTGACAGCAGTCAATAAAGCGTCCTGCTGTTTCAGTGTGAGCGTGCTAAACACCGCGTCTTCCTTGAAATCGGAAATCTTGTAAACCTTCACTTCGCCGAGCGCTTCGAGGTCGGAGAGCAATTTGCTTGTCTCACGCGGCTTCTCGGTCGCGATGGTATGGATTTCATGCTCGCGCTCCTGCACAATCGGCCCGACGGGAATGCCGTGCATGCTCAGGACAGAGTCATACGAACTCGTCTTGCTCAGGAACTGCATGAAGATGTAGGCGCGGTTGCCGTTTTGCAAGAAGAGCTTGAACTGTTTGGTGGAGGGCAGTGACTTGACATAGCGTAGGTAGTCAGAAACTTCTTTTTCAGTATCCGCCGTGATTCTCCAGCAGCAGTCCACCAAAACGCCGTGGTCGTCCTTCCGAACGATGCGCACAGCGCCCAGTTCAGTCATGCTGAGCGTCGGGAAATTCTGGGTGCTCTCGCTCCCCCAGCAATCGTGATGGTAGACCCCGACTTTGAGGAGCTTCATAGTTCTAGGCAACACATCTGCACGGTCGCATGCCTGAATTCAAGGCCTGCGTGCGGCTCGTGAACGCCTTCTTGTTCTGCGGCTGGATGTTCTTCGCGAACGGGCAGCTCGAGACATGAAAAATCTTTCCTTCTTTCACAGCGACAAAGTCCTTGTGTGCTGTATGGTTAACGATAACAGTCTTCTGCTTCGACTTGAGTGAGGAAGCGAGAGCCTCTTGGAGCTCGATGACATCGCGCTGGAGCCCCATAATGTCGTTCTTAGCAAGCCGAAAGGAATTCATGATATTCTGTTCGATAGTGTTCATGGGTATCACAAAGAGAGGCTAGTCTGAAAGAGTATTTAAGCTTTTCTATTTATTACTACTATAAAATAGTAAAATAGATATATGAAAGAGTGGCTCCTATCCTTGAACATGCTTGCTTATCATCATTTGGGAGCGCAGGTGGGGGAACTTCTGCATCAGGTCTCAGAGGGTTTGCAGGTAGCGGGTTCGAGCGTCGAAAGAGAACTCCTACGCGTCGGGCAGGAGCGAGAGGCCGCGCAAGCGGTGCTGGACGACCCAAAAAAAGCGGCATCCTATCAAAGCTGGATGAGGTTGACTAAGGGAGCGCGAGTCAGCGCCGATTTTGAAGGCCATATCTGTTATGGCGCTAGGTTCATGGCCCAAAAAAGGATTGATGAGTTGGCTGAGAGTGCGCGAAAGATGGGCGAAAACGCGGATGCGTTCAGGCAAGTGCGCAGGGAACCGTATCTCGTCCTAGGCAATCGTTTTCAGACTGATGAATTCTTGTTCATCAACCATGAGAAGTTGGTTGCGGATAGATGGGTAGAAGTGCCTGGAATCTACGAGGTGCGGATGAGTTCGAATGTGCCAGTAGTTGTTGGCCTCAACGAGCCTCAAGTGCACTTTTATGGAAATCGGCCTGGAGAAGTCGAGCGCGTCTTAGTTGAGGGCTACGCCCCTTTGGGAAGGGGGCAACTAAGCCCTGAATTGGCGAAGGTCATGAGGGCGATTGAAGAAGAGAGAGAATTGCCACCTCCCGCGCCCTATGAAATAAGATATAGCCATAGCAAGTATACAGTGAGGTTCCACCTGCCCGGGAAGGGAATGCGGGTTTTTGAGGGCCTGCACCTTGATGAGGTC
>JAUSJW010000007.1 GCA_030647105.1 Nanobdellota archaeon
CCCACGGTCTACAATTACGCGCATTTGGGCAACCTGCGCGCTTTCATCTTCGTCGACCTCTTAAAGCGCTACCTCAACTACAAGAAATTCAAAGTAAAGCACGTCATGAACATCACTGACGTCGATGACAAGACGATTCGCGACAGCAAGAAGGAAGGCAAGCCCCTCAAGGAATTCACGAAATTCTACGAAAAGGAATTCTTAGAAGACCTCAAGACACTCAACATCCAGCCAGCAGACATCCTCCCGCGAGCGACAGAGCACATTGAAGAGATGGTGAGGCTCATCCAAGACCTGATAAAAAAAGGATTCGCCTATGAAAAGGGCGGCTCCATTTACTTTTCCATCGCCAAGTTCAAGGAGTACGGAACCTTAGCCAATCTCGGAAAGCAGGAGCTTCTGACCAACGCGGAAGGCAGATTGGAAGACGAGTACGAAAAAGAGAACGCGAGGGACTTTGTCCTGTGGAAAGCCTACCAGAAAGAAGACGGCGACGTTTTCTGGGACACTGAATTAGGAAAAGGCAGGCCGGGCTGGCACATCGAATGCTCCGCCATGTCGATGAAATACCTAGGAACGCATTTTGATATCCATACGGGCGGCATCGACCTCATCTTTCCGCACCACACCAATGAAATCGCCCAATCAGAATGCTCAACAGGCCAGCACTTTGTCAACACGTGGCTCCATAACGCCCACCTCATCGTCAACGGAGAAAAAATGTCCAAGAGCGCGGGCAACTTCTTCACGTTACGAGACCTCATCAAGAAAGGCCACAGCCCCAAGTCCATCCGCTACGAGCTCCTTTCTACCCATTACCGCCAGCAATTGGACTTCCGGGAAATCGGGCTCAAGGATGTCGATAGTACACTGAATCGGTTTCAGGAGCTGCTCATGAAACTGGAGTACGCGAGGGGAGAAGAGCACGAGCCCAAGATAGCGAAGCTTTGCGAGCACGCGAAGCTGCGCTTCGAGGAGGAGATGGACGACGACCTCAACATCGCCGGCGCCCTAGCCGTTATCTTCACGTTTATCCGCGACGTTAACAAGCACACCCACAGAATCAGCGTGAAGGACGCGAAGCTCGTCAAGCAGACTCTTCTAGCCTTTGACCAGGTCTTAGGTGTCATGGAAACCGAGCAGCACGACATTCCCCAAGAAATCAAGGAACTCGCGGAACAGCGCCTGGAAGCCAAGAAGCAAAAGGATTGGAAAAAAGCGGACGAGCTACGCAATCAAATCAAAGAGAAGGGATGGCAAATAGACGACACAAGTGAGGGATATCTTCTGAAAAAGCGGTAATTTTACAATTCTAGATCGCAAATAAACGCAGTCTCAGCGCTCTCAGGCAGCCGCTCATACTCAACTTCTCCAGCCTGCGTTACGGACTTCAGCTCAGGCAGAATCTCAGAGAATTCCTCAGTGGAAATCTTCCCTTTCAAAAACATCTTCTTCACCGGCGTTTTCAAGGAAACTTTCTTCTCCGACTTCGCCCGACGCATATGCTCGACAGCCTCAAGCAAAAAATCCCCGACCCGTTCCGCGTCCTCATCCACGGTTCCAGCAGTAGGCCAAGCAGCGATATGCACGCTCTTCTTCCCCTCATGCGCCGCGTAGAAGCGCTGATACACCTCTTCAGTGATGTGCGGCGTAATCGGAGCCATTAATTTAACCACCGTCAGCAGCGCGTGATACAGCCCGTATTGCGCAGAGCGTCGCGCCTCAATCCCTCGTTGCTGTGGATTGTACAGCCTGTCCTTTACCATCTCAAGATAATTGTCGCAGAAGACGCGCCAGAAGAACGCTTCAGTATCTGATTTTGTTTTAGAATATTCATAACTGTTAAAATGCGCGGTCGCGTCAGTCACAATCCGCGACAATTTGCTCAACAGCCATCGGTCAACCAGCTCCAACTTCATCTTCTCGTCCTTGTAATCAGCTAAATGGAGGAAGCTGAACCGCGCGGCGTTCCAAAGTTTCGTCGCGAACTTCTCGCCCGTCACCAGGTCCTTCTCCTGGAAGGGCAAGTCCTCACCCAGTCGCGACCCAGCCGCCCAGAATCGTAAAGCGTCCGCCGAATACTTCGCAATCATCGCCTGCGGTTCGACAACATTCCCCTTGCTCTTCGACATCTTCCTGCCGTGCGGGTCCTGCGCGTGACCGGAAATCACGCAGTCCTTCCAGGGGTTCACGCCAAAGTGCAGCCGCGACTTCACGACCGTATTGAAAAGCCAGAACGTGATGATGTCATGCGCCTGAGGTCGTAGTGACATCGGGAACAGCTTTTTGCGCATCTCCGGGTCCTTCACAAGCTCAGTTGAAATCAAAGGAGTAAGCGACGAAGTCGCCCACGTATCCATCACATCGCTCTCAGGGACAAACGAAACGCAGCCGCATTTCGGGCAAGCGGAAACAGGCGCTTGATGCTTCAAAGGGTCGACGGGCAAGTCACTCTCGTTAGCGAGAATGACTCCTTCGCATTCCTTGCAGTACCACACCGGGAACGGCACGCCGAAGAAGCGTTGCCGGGAAATCATCCAGTCCCACTGCAATCCATTGACCCAGTGCTCATAGCGGTGCCGCATATGGGGGGGGTACCAATTCAGCTTCTGCCCCCATTCGAGCATCTCTTCGCGCAAATCAAGATACTGAATGAACCATTGCTTGGTCTTCAAAATCTCAATTTCGGTCCCGCAGCGCTCATGCACCTTCACCGCGTGCTTGATGGCTTTCTGCGCCAAAAGCAATCCAGCGGCCTTCAACTCAGCGAGCATCTCCTTGCGAGCCTCGTGAACGGTCTTTCCCTCATACTTCCCGGCAACTGAAGTCATCTTCCCGTCAGGCCCGATAGCCGTCTTAATCGGAAGAGCGTAAGCCTTCTGCCACTCCATGTCTGTCTGGTCGCCGAAGGTGCAGCACATGACGATGCCCGTTCCCTTCTCCAAGCTGACCCGTTTGTCGGCAATCGCCTTGACCGTTTGCCCGAAGAGCGGAACCGCAACATCCATACCCTTGAATTTCTGATACCTGCTATCTTCCGGATTGAACATCACCGCGACACAGGCGGGCAAAAGCTCAGGCCGCGTCGTTGCAATCACTACGTCCTCCGCTCTTCCGTCCTTGTGCTGGACTTTGAAGACGATGTCATTGAAGAAGGAATCCACCTCCTTGTCCTCGCACTCGACCTGCGAAATTCCCGTCCTGCACTGCGGGCACCACATCGCGGGAGCGTCTTTTCGATACTCCCGTCCCTTCTTATACAACTCAATGAACGAGCGCTGAGAAATCCGTCGCGCGTGCGTGTCTATCGTATCATAAAACAGCGAAAAGTCAAAGCTCATCCCCATCCGCTTCATGTCCTGCACATACTCAGGTTTCAATTCCTTCTCAACCGTCTCTGAGCAGAGCTGGATGAACGCTTCCCGGGGCATGTTCCGCGCGCTCACCTTCTTCATCTTTTCAACGAGCCTCTCGGTCGCGACGCCGTTATTGTCTGTACCAAAAGGGTAAAAGATGTTCTTTCCAAGCATCCGCTGGAACCGCACGATGAAATCCTGCTGGGAGTAGGAATACGCGTGGCCCAGGTGCACTTTCCCGGAAATCGTAGGAGGCGGGGTGTCTACTGAAAAGCATTCTCGTCTTGTGTCAGAGGCGTCGAACTTGAAAATGCCGTGCTCCTCCCAGTGCTTCTGCCATCGCGGCTCGGCCTCCTTGGAATCGTATCGCTCAGGAATCTCCATGTCCCGATGGACTGGAACCTGCTATTTAAACATTATTGAACGCAAGACGTCTTTGTCACAATATTTATATAGAAGTGGCGCTAGAATAGAAAAGAAGCGACCATGCGACCCATCTCTAATATCACGCTATTGTTCTTCGTCCTCGCGATGATAGCCTTCTCAGTCTTCGGCACGCTCGCGACCCTCCAAAAATTAGATGGGGCAAAGGCGGCCGCGCCAACAGGTATGGCCGTTGCCAGCACCTCTGGGGTCCCAACCGCGACAGCTTCGGCTTCATTGGTTGTGCCAGAGCCGGCTCCGAAACGCGCGCCTCCGGTGCTGGAAGAAACGCTGGTTCCCCTGGCTTCTTAGTAACCGCCCCAGCAAAACCTTAATATAGGCGTACTTCAGAAGAGGGAACATGAACAGAAGGTGGATTCTCGGTCTTTTGTTTCTCGGTCTTTTGGCTCTCACGGCCTGTAAAAATGAGCAATACCTCCTTTGCCCTGATGGGGTGACTCAGGTTGTCGACCTTGCGGCCTGCCCGCCCGTCACCTCGACCTGCCCCCTGGACTGCGATGACAGCATCCTATGTACGTCGGATTTCTGCAACGCGGAGACTCAGTACCTATGCGCGCACCGCGACTTGATCCCCTGCCATGGCAACGGCAAGTGCGAGCAGGGCGAGTTTCCCGGTTCGGACGACTGTCCGAAGAGCTGCAATGACAACAATGCCTGCACCACCGACGGCTTCCGCTATGAGACGAACAGCTGTTACCATGATGAGATTCTGCCCTGCTGCGGGAATGGGAAGTGTGACGCTGGCGAAACCTTTGTAGCCTGCTCGCAGGACTGCGTGCAGTCCGTGGACATCAACGTGATAAAGTTTGAGAAACGCCAGCGTATCGAAGGCGCTGGGGCGGACCTCTCCCGCACCGATTTCACGTATCTCATCGTGCGCTTCACCATCCATAACCTTAATATCGACCGACGGGAGACACTAGATTTCAAAACAAAGGACGGCTATCTCTATGACCCCTATAAGGTACGGCTTGAGGACAGCCGCGGCAACCTCTACAACGTGGAGTACGATTCCGAGCTCCTTGAAGACTGGTTAGACCCAACCATTGTCCCCTTGGGAAATACAGTGACTGCCTTGGTAGTTTTTATCATCCCTACAGCGCTCGACAATGCGCGTCTTGTGGCCTATGACAAATTCGGCGCGAGATTAGACAGTTCTACGGTTTACTAAGGTCGTAAGGCGCTGGATGCGGCCGGAGTCGTCCCACTGCCGAAAGAGGAGCATATCCAACATGCCCAACCGAGACCTTTGGAAATGCTCGGGTCTCGGCAGGAGGCTTCAGGCCTCCTCTTGCCTGTTAACGGGGCGTAACCAGTTACAGGAAACCTTTATATAGCAACAGAGCCAGGTTCAGGGGAGTAGGGTTATAAAAAAGAGGTAGCTGGGTGGACAAGGAACTGCTTTCCTATATTGTTGAGAATCTCAAGAATCAGGTTTCTGAGGCGTATATCACTGAGCAACTCCAGAAAACGGGTATCTCAGACTTCCAGATTCGGCAGCTTCTAAAGAAGGCGCGCAAGCTTTCAGAGAAAAGTTCAGAGAAGAAGCTGAAATCAGTGGAGGATCCGGAGGCTCGGCAGCGTCAGCTTCGCGCCTATGTCGAAAACCAGTTGGCCCGGAACGCGGAGCCGGAGAAGCTCAAGGCAAGCCTGCTCAAAATTGGCTGGTCGAAGGACGAGGTCGAGCCGCTCTTCGAAGAAGTGGCGAAGGAGCGCGAGTTGCGGGACATCAAGCGGGATGAGCAGGATTTGCGCCGCGACCCTAACGTTAAAATCCGAGATCAATACCAGTTCCGCTTCCATGATATGGGGGTGAAATCTCTTATCTACAGCGAGCGCGGAAAGCCCACGCTCAATTACCACCTCATTATTCCGGTCGTGAGCGAGACGACTGACCTTATTCTGGAGCGCATTCGCATCAAACTCATCGACCAAATCAATCTCGGCAGTCTCGAACTTTCCCAGGGTGACTTCGAGAAGCTTGACAAGCAGGTGCAGCAGCAGATTCTGCGCCTCATCCGTGAGAACTTTCCCCATATGGGCGACAGCACCCAGCACTTCCTTGCCACCTTCCTGATCTCCAAGGTGCTCGGTATGGGCATCGTTGAAATCCTCAAGGCGGACGACCGGCTGGAGGAGATTGCCATCAACGAGAGCACTGAGCCAATTTTTGTCTACCATAAGACCCACGGATGGTGCAAAACCAATATCCAAATCGCGACAGACGAGAAGATTGTGCACCTCTCAGGTATGATTGGGCGCAAGATAGGCAGGGAAATCAGCCAGCTCGCCCCCATGCTCGACGCGCATCTTCCGGGAGGGGACCGTGTCAACGCCACGCTCAAGCCCATCACCGCGAAGGGACCCACAATCACCATCCGTAAATTCTCCGCCGACCCGTGGACGATCACCAAATTCCTCCAGACCCGCACCCTCACTCTGGAAGCGGCGGCGCTCATCTGGCTCGCTATCCAGTACGAGATGTCAGCTATGATTGTCGGAGGCACCGCCTCCGGAAAAACCAGCTGCCTCAATACACTTACTACATTAATTCCGCCTAACCAGCGAGTTATCAGTATCGAGGACACGCGCGAGCTCCGCTTGCCAACGTATATGCACTGGGTTCCGATGGTGAGCCGTGCGCCAAACCCTGAAGGCAAGGGCGGAGTCGAGATGGAGGACTTGCTCATCAACAGCCTGCGTATGCGTCCAGACCGCATCATCGTCGGCGAGGTCAGAAAGAAAGTGCAGGCGGAGACGCTTTTCGAGGCCATCCACACGGGCCACTCAGTCTATAGCACCTTTCACGCGAACGATGCGGACGAGGCGGTCATCCGTATCACCAATCCACCCATCGGCCTGCCGAAGAACGTCCTGCCGGCCATCTCGCTTATCATCGTCCAGTTCCGCAATAGACGCACGGGCGTTCGCCGCACCTTCCAGCTCGCCGAAATCATGAAAGACGGCA
>JAUSJW010000008.1 GCA_030647105.1 Nanobdellota archaeon
GTTGACGGAGCGCAGGCCGTGCCGCACAAGAAAATCGATGTCAAGAAGTTAGGCTGCGACTTCTACGCGTTCTCGGGGCACAAGATGCTCGGGCCGACAGGAATTGGTGTGTTGTATGGAAAACGAGAGCTGCTCGAGCGCATGCCGCCCTTCATGACCGGTGGCGACATGATTCGCTCGGTCTCTTACCAGGACGCAACGTGGAACGATTTGCCGATGAAATTCGAGGCAGGAACACCTAATATTTCTGGCGCTATCGGACTCGCCGAAGCTATCCGCTATCTTCAGAAGGTCGGGATGGAAGATATACTGTCTTGGGAAAAGACACTGCTCAAGGAAGCGATAAGACAGCTCACAGGAAGCAGGAACGTCTTCCTCTACTCTCCAGGCGTCGAAAAAAGCGCGGGCGTGCTCTCCTTCAATCTCCAGGGCGTCCACAGCCACGATGTCGCTTCCATTCTTAATGAAGAGAACATCTGCATCCGGGCAGGCCACCATTGCGCGATGCCGCTCATGAACAAGCTCGGCATCGCGGGAACGTCGAGAGCGAGCTTCTATCTCTACACTACGCTCGAAGATGTTAAAAAGCTCGTCGCGGGCATAGAGCGGGCGCAAGAGGTGTTCAAGTGACTGAAATGCTCTTTCTCACAGATTCTTATCTCAGGGAATTCGAGGCAAAAATCGTTTCAGTTGAAGGACGACTCGTAGTTTTAGACAAGACTGCGTTCTATCCCTCTGGGGGCGGCCAGCCCAGCGATTATGGGGAACTGACACTCGAAAATTTCGTTTACAAAGTCGTTTCCGTCAAGAAGATATCTGGGCAAGTGACGCATGAAGTGGATAAAGAAGGATTGAAAGCGGGAGACAGCGTAAGCGGAAAAATAGATTGGGAGCGGCGCTACAAACTCATGCGTTCGCACACTGCGTCGCACATCCTAAGCGAAGTCCTGTTCAGGGCAGAGGGCTGCCTCTGCACCGGAAACCAGCTCGATGTGGAAAAATCCCGCGAGGATGTGAGCATCCAGGAGCTCGACGAGGCGAAAGCGAAAAGGTTCATCGCTGAGACGAACGCCGTGATCGCGAAGAATCTTCCGATTAGTGTTCGATTCATGCCCACAGAAGAGGCGCTCAAGATTCCGCAGGTCTGCAAGCTCGCGAAGGGTCTTCCTCCAGGACTTAAAGAGCTCAGAATCGTAAGTATCGGCGACTTCGATGTGCAGGCCGACGGTGGCACGCACGTCAAGAACACGTCGGAAATCGGTGAAATCTCGTTTGCGGGAACAGAAAACAAAGGAAAAAATAACAGGAGGATGTATTTCACCCTATGACAGACGCGCTGTATCGGGAGCACATCCTTGACCTGTACAAGAACCCGCGGAATGTCGGGGAGTTGAAAGGCGCGACGCACAGACATCGGGAGTTCAACCCCTTGTGCGGCGACGATATTGAGATGCAGGTCCTCGTAAAAGATAACCAGGTGCAAGACATCAAATTCCAGGGGCATGGGTGCGCGTTAAGTATCGCCGCCTCTTCGCTCCTGACCGAAAAGGTAAAGAAGATGACGATAAACGAAATCATGAAGCTCACAAAAGATGATGTTGTTGAGATGATGGGAATTTCGATGGGGCCTGTGCGCATTAAGTGCGCGCTGCTCCCTCTTGAGACCCTGCAGAAAACGGTGATGAAACATGCTGGAAATTAAGAATTTGCACGTCTCTATCGAGGGAAAAGAGATTATCAAAGGACTGAGCCTCAAGCTTGAGAAAGGCAAAGTCAACGCGCTGATGGGCCCCAACGGTTCAGGCAAAAGCACGCTTGCGAATACCTTGATGGGCCACCCCAGTTACACGATTACTTCAGGAAAAATCCTCTTCAAGGGCAAAGATATCACAGAAATGCCGGCGGATGAGCGCGCGAAGCTTGGCCTTTTCCTCTCGTTCCAGTACCCCGCTTCTGTTCCCGGCATCACCATCTCAAATCTCTTGCGAACCGCCCTGAACGCGCGCCGCAAGGACAAGATTCCACCGCTTGAGTTCCTCAAGATGCTCAAGGAGAAGATGAAACTGCTCAAGGTGGATGAAAAATTCCTCACGCGCTACGTCAACGAAGGCTTCTCCGGCGGTGAGAAGAAGCGCGCCGAGATTCTCCAGCTCTCGGTCTTGAACCCCGACCTCGCTATGCTCGATGAAACGGACTCAGGCCTCGACATCGACGCCTTGAGAGTCGTCGCGGAAGGAGTCAACGCGTTCATGAACCAGGACAAATGCATCCTCATCATCACACATTACAAGCGCATTCTCGAGTACATCAAGCCTGACCGACTCTTCATCATGGTCGACGGGAAAATCGCTAAAGAAGGCGGCGGAGAACTCGTAGACAGGCTCGAAGACGAAGGCTACAGCTGGATTTCAGAAGACCAGTAGCCGAGATTAGGAGCAGAACCCTCGCCAAAAGAGGCATACTCTTGACTCAACTGAGCTGCTCTTCAAGTTTGCACGCGTTGCACACATCGCCAGAGCAGGGGTCGCCGCAGCGCTCGCACGTCTTGAACTCTTTTTTTCCCTTATACTTGGATTTCAGGTCTGGCAGAATGGAGAGAAATGCGTTCACCACACTGTTCTTAACGCCCGGGAACTCGGACTCCATCTGATTGAGCCAGTCCCGTACCCGGCTCCGAAAACTGAGATGGACATTGGGGCATTCCGCGAAGTCAATCTTGAATCCCTTGAGAAAGCAATACAGCCGCGTTTCCTTCTCCGTTACGAAGTAAAGCGGTTTGACTCTCGGAACAAAGGATTCGTTGTCAGAAAGCCCGGTAACGGGCCCTAGCGAAGCGTTATGAGACATGTTGCCGAGCAGCACGTTCATCAGGAAGGACTGGGATTCGTCATCGAGATTATGCCCTGTAATCAGCTTGGTTGCCCCTAACTCTTTGGCTTTTCGGTTCAGAGAAGTCCTTCGGAATACTCCACACACCGTGCAGGGCTTCTTGTTGAATTGCTTGAGGGCCTTCTCGTGAATCTCATCCAAGGTCTTGCCATAGGATTCCTTGAAGGAAACCACATGAAGCGCAATCTTGCCTTTCTCGCAAAACGTCTTGAGGTCAGTGAGCGTGTGTTCCCGATACCCTTCAATGCCTTCATCGACCGCTAAGGCGAAGAGGGGGATATCATGTGAACTACAATAGTTGTTTACGAGAAACAAGACAACAAGCGAATCCTTCCCCCCGGAAGCCGCGACGCAGACCGTGTCGCCCTTCTTGATGAGGCCGTATTCGTGGATAGTCCGCTCTACTTTCTTCTCAACGGAATCGAGAAAATGCGTCTGGCAGAGCGCTCCGCCCTGACCCTTGTACACTGCTTTCTTCCCGCAGGCGCACTCCATTTAGCCCCCGGAGACGACGCTCAGGATGTGAATGTCGTCGGTCTCGCGGAGCGCTTCATCAGGCAAAACAACTTCATTGTTTCTCACAAGAATGGCTTCCGCTTCAGGAATCTTCAACTGTTTCAGAAGGTCCCTGCCGTCAGTAGCGCGAAGCTCAACCTCTTTGCCCGTTCTCTCTAGATAGACTTTCATGGCTCTGCGCGAGACTAGTTCCCGCTTAAGGAAAAGAAGCGCGAAGACTATAAAAAAGTAAGTATTTAAGAAAAGAAAAAATTAGTTCCTGCTCTTCGCGAAGAAGGCGACAAGACCGCCCAAAACCGCAAGCCCGGCAATCACATAGCCCAGAATCATCCAGTTGAAGGGCTTCTTCTCGCCGTCTTCGGGGACTGCTGTGTCATCCACCACAGGAGTGTCTTCGACAGGCGCAGCGGCATCTCCACTGTCCGCAGCAGGCTCCTCAACAGGGGCCTCCTGTCCGGCAGTGCTCGGATCTCTGGAAACGATGGCGAAGGTGCTGAATCCGGGAGTTGTAGCCTCGAAGTACGCGTAGCTCGCATCTGTCCTAACCTCTTTGGTAGAAAGGTCTGTCCAGACGCCGTTCGTGTATCTCAGCAACAGGACTCCGCTCCTCAGGACATTGTTCTCCATGAACCAGCTCAGCGGGACGCGGAACATCACAGTCGCGGAAGCGATGTTGTCAGTCAGCATGTTCTTGGGCGTGAAGGTCAGATACTGGAACACCGTGCCGGTAGGCACGGTGACCGACGAAGGCTTGGTGACGCTCGAGACATCCAAACCCGCGTTGTTGACCGTGCTGTCGAAAACAACAACGATAGAGGTCACTGCAATCTTTGAGTTGGTGTTGGTCAGGGTCGCTTCGGTGTCCGCCGCGACAGTGCTCCAAGTCTTGCTCGTCTTTGCGATGACGTTCGTTGAAGACCCGCCGCCCCCGCCACCTACTCCACCGCTCGATGAACTTGATGTCGAAGTTCCGGACACGGCGAACACATCGGACGCGTTCGCGTAGTTGCCCGCAGAATCGACTACGGTGCACGTCGCAGTCTTGTTCCCAGTGGTCGAGGTGCTCGGGATTGTGAAATCCGTAAGGTTCACTGTGCCATTGAATGACTGAGAGTTGTCGCTACGAGTGCAGGTGCAAATCGCGGACTCCCCTTTATCAACGTCATCGCACGCCACCGTCACGGTCGGCGCGGTAGTGTCCAGCGCAATCTGGATGGTAACGGAAGCGTTCGAGTTGTTTGCGCTGTCCGTCGCGTTGATGCGCAGCGTGTAGTTGCCGTTCGCCACGCTAGTCACGTTGAAGGTGAGGTTCCAGAAGTTGACTCCGGAACTAGCCAGTGGCGTGTAATTGAAGACAACCGTCGACCCGTTCTCTAGTCTATAAGAGACATTGGTGGCGTTGGTCGCCGTAACAGACAAGTTGAAGCTCACGTTCTTGAAGCTGGCGTCAGACGGTGAAAGAATGGCGACGCCTGGATTGAGCGTATCAACTGTCATCAGGTTCAGACTGCTGTTTGCGGCGTTTCCAGAGCGGTCAGTGCACTGGAAGAGGTAGGTGTGGTTGCCCTCTCCAAGCGCGGAAGGCACCAAGAACGTGGTGGTCCTGTTGTAGGTCGTGTGATTTGACGTCGAGACCGCAAGCGAGACGCTGCTGTTGACGAATAGGGTGCAGTTTGCCACGCCTGAGAAGCTGTCCGTATAATTAAAGGCGAGCGAAGGCGTCGTGGTAGCGAAGAAACTCGAATTCAGCGTGACAAGGGTCACCGTAGGCGCCGTGCGGTCGACCGTCAATGTGCGAGTAACGGTCGTGTTCTGATTGTTGAGCGAGTCATTCGCGAAAACGCGGATGGTATGGACTTCCTCTGCCAGGTTGCTGGTGTTAAGACTGAAGTTCCATTGCGTAGCTACATCCGGACTGACACTAGCGTTGAAGAGAAGGAATCCCGTGCTGTTCGTGATGTTGAAGATGACATGCGTGACGTTCGTCACCGAATCCGTAACCGTGACGTTCAGGAGGACAATCCCGGAAGTCGCGTTGGTGAAATCCGCCGGAGAGATGAAGCTGACATTGGGCGGAGTGACATC
>JAUSJW010000004.1 GCA_030647105.1 Nanobdellota archaeon
GAGAAGTATTCGAACCCCCTCATGCAGATGAAGGAAGTCTCCAGTCTGTGCTTTTTCGGTCTGAATTCTAATCTTTTTTCTGGGGATATCGATATCCTGAAGCCGAACCATGACGACCTCTCCAACTCGCAGTCCTAACATTGCCATAAGGCTGAAAGCAAGCCTAGCTTTTGGATTCTTACATGAATTCAAGAATTGCCTTAGCTCGTCGTGGGTGAACCCCTTATTGATGCTTCCATATTTCGCCTTGAACTTCTTTACAAACTTCTTTTTGTAGATTTTAGAAAGGGTCTTAATGGCCGCTTCCAGTTTCCATTTCGGCCAGTCCCAAGCGTCTCCCGTAGCACCATTAACTACAAACTCATCACCAAAAACAAAAGAAGTGGGGTTGGGAGGATTCGAACCCCCGATCTCGCGGTCCCGAACCGCGAATCATAGCCAAGCTAGACCACAACCCCGGAGAGCCTCAAAAGTGCGAGGGGCTTTATATAGGTTATAGTTAAAGCGCGCGCGATTACGCGTTTCTTAATTGGCAATTTACGAGGCTAGAGAAACTTGGAGTCTCTAGTAGCAAACCTTTTATAGCCGACGCCCATAAGAGAGGCTATGAAAGTCGACGGATTCTTGAAGGCCATCTCGCTCACCTTGCGAATCATCCTATTGATTGCTGCCGCCGGCGCGATTATCAACGCGGAATGGATGGTGCTGTTCGTCATCTCCATCGCGGTGGGCCTCACCTTCCTTCCCAAGCTCATCGAATCCCGGTACCGGATTGACATCCCTGAGGAGTTTGAGATTCTCATCACAGTGTTTGTCTACGCCTCGCTCTTCCTCGGCGAGGTGCACAGTTATTACACCGTATTCTGGTGGTGGGACATTGTCCTGCACGGGGCCTCCGGGCTCGCGCTGGCGCTTACCGGATTCCTCATCCTGTTCATGCTGTATGAGACCAAGAAGATAAAGGCCTCGCCGCGCGGGATTGCCTTCTTTTCGTTCTGCTTCGCGCTGGCCGTCGGCGCGCTCTGGGAGATTGCGGAGTTCACGGTAGACGCTACAATCGGGACTTCTCTAAAAGGGTACCCCATGCAGCCGAGCCTTCTCGACACGATGCGAGACCTGATTGTGGACGCCGTAGGAGCGCTTATCGTGTCGGTGTTTGGGTATTTCTATCTCCGCGGCAAAAAATACCTGTTCAACGGCATGGTGAAACGTTTCGCGAAGAAGAATCCGCGATTGTTCAAGTAGCTACTTGAGTTTCTGCTCTATCCGTTCGAGCCGCTTAAGAATCTCCTGCGTCTGTGGATTGCGTCCCGAAGTGACACGCTGTTCCTCGGAAAAGATGCCCAGCTTGTCCTCTAAGAACCCCAAAAAAATAAGCAGGAAGAACAGCAGGATAAACAAAGGGACACCCCAGCGCTCGAGCGGCACATCTACCCCATATTTCTCGAGGTTGGAGAGCGCGAGGAACAGAATCAACGCGAGGTTGATGAGGGAAGCGTATCCAAGGGCGCGCTGAAGGTACACCTTAGAATGCACGAGTTTGCTGCGGAGGTGTTTGAGGTTCATGGAAATCAAGATACCTTGGAGCATATAAACATTTCTTTACTCCTATGGAAGTCAATTAACCACTCTCTAATGGAAAAATTTATATAGCTCAGAGCATTTGAGGAGGTATGAAAAAGCTCCCCTTTGTCGCCGATTTGATGTTATGGTTCGTGGTGCTGATTGGGTTTCTGGAGACCGTCTTTGCCCTAACCGGCGTGGCGTTCTACACCCAGTTCGTGCTCTTCATCGGCATCTTCCTCCTGGCCCTGCTGGCGATGCTGCTGGTCAATGTCGGCGTGCGCTTCGGCCATTTCCTTTCCGGGTTCGCCGCCGCGCTGACGCTGATGGATTTGACGCTGCTCTATTTCCTGAACGACGCGCTGCCGCCGCTCCACTTCGCGGCCATGGTGGCGACGCTCGCGCTCTTCGTCTTCGACATCCTGCTTGTCGGCGGAAGAATCAAACCGATGAAGCTCAAAACGTATACGCGCGTCGTCGCGGGTATCAACTCCAAATATTACCATCTCGCGGATTCCGCCGAGGCCAAGCGCATCAAGAAGAAGCGCGTCTTCGAGTCCGTCGACGAGGCCAAGAAAGCGGGATTGAAACCTGGTCCTTCGTTAAGGTAAGGAATTCTGAAGCGGAGAGGAAAGCATTAAAAAGTCGGAAAAGTTCCCATATTAGTGAGCCTGAGTGCGAGGCTACGGGTCCTCATTTCTTTCTGTTGTGAACCATTCCAAAAGCTTTAAAAACAAGGCTCCATTGATTTTCTTTTTAAGATGACCTTCAAAGGACGCGACATTATCTCGATTCGGGACTTCTCCAAAGATGACATCATGAAGGTACTTGAGACCGCGCAGAAGCTGGAAAAGAAGCCCCAGCCGAACCTGATGAAGGGAGCGGTGATGGGCTGCCTGTTCTTCGAGCCTTCGACAAGAACCCGCCTCAGTTTCACGAGCGCGATGGAAAAGCTAGGGGGGCAAGTGCTGGGCTTCGAGGACGCCGCGGTCACCAGCGTGCAGAAAGGCGAGACGCTCTGGGACACAACCAAGATGGTTAATAACTATGTCGATGTCATCGTCCAGCGCCACCCGGTCGAAGGCGCGGCCCGACTCGCCGCGAACGCCGCTGATGTGCCGGTCATCAACGCGGGTGACGGAGCCAACCAGCACCCCACCCAGACGCTCCTTGACCTCTACACCGTTCAAAAAGAAAAAGGCAAGCTCGACGGCCTCAACATTGGGTTTGTCGGAGACCTCAAGTACGGCCGCACGGTGCACTCGCTCTGCATGGCCATGAGCCACTTCAAAACCAAGCTCTACTTCGTCGCTCCTGAGGCACTCCAGATGCCCGAATACTACCTGGCCGACCTGCAGAAAAAGAAAGTCCCTTACGTCGTCACCGGCGACCTGGACAAAGTAGCGCCTGAGCTCGACATTATCTACATGACCCGCATCCAGAAAGAGCGCTTCCCTGATCCTGTCGAGTACAACCGCCTCAAGGACAGCTACAGGATTGACAAACAGCTGCTTAAGCGCACCAAGAAGGACGTGCGCATCCTCCATCCCCTCCCAAGAATCAATGAAATCTCAACAGACCTGGACGACACGCCTAACGCGGCTTATTTCAGGCAGGCGGCCAACGGCGTGCCAGTGAGGCAGGCGCTCATCGCGCTCGTCACCGGGAGGCTCTCATGAAGCCCGCTGAGCATATCATTCCCGTGCCAGCCATCGAAGAAGGCACGGTCATCGACCACCTCCCGAGCCGCGAAACGCTCAAGGTCATGCGGCTTCTCAACCCCCAAGAGTTCGAGCACCCGATTACCGTCGCGCTCAACCTCGACAGCAAGAAGCTCGGAAAGAAAGGAGTCATCAAAGTCAACAACCGCAGCCTCACAAAAGATGAGGTGGACAAAATCGCTATTCTCGCGCCGCAGGCCACGGTGAGCATCATCAAGAACTACAAGGTAGTGCAGAAGAACCGCGTCCACGCGCCTAAATCCATCTCAGGCATCCCCTGCTCCAACCCCAACTGCATCACTAACAAGGAACCTGCGGAGACTCAGTTCGAACTGGTGCAGGAGTCCCCACTGCGCATCCGGTGCCACTTCTGCGAACGCATTATGTCCAGGAAGGACATCGCGCTGTAACATGCTTTCCACCAAGCTGTGCGGGCGCTCCCTCGAGAACCCCACCATTCTCGCTTCTGGGATTCTGGGCGTTTCTAAGGCAAGCATCGCGCGCATGGGCAAAGAGGGGGCAGGAGCTGTCACGCTCAAGAGCCTCTGCCATGAGGAGCGCAAAGGCCACCCCGGTCCGAATATGTTCGTCATCGACGGAGGCATGCTCAACGCCGTGGGCTTACCCGGACAGGGTATCGACAACGCGGCCAAGGAATTCGGCAGGCTCGATGACCTCCGTATTCCGGTCATCGGCAGCGTCTTCGGCTACACCGTCAAGCAGTTCGGCGAAGTAACGGAGAAGATGGCGGCGCTCAAGCCCGCAATGATTGAAGTCGACGTTTCCTGCCCGCACATGGACTATGAGACGCCGTTCTACGCCGACGCCGCGTCGCTCGCGAAAATCACCAAGCTCGTCAAGAAGAAAGCCAAAGGCATCCCCATCAGCATGAAGCTCTCCCCCAATGTCCACAACATCGCTGAGCTGGCGAAAGCGTGTGAGAAGGCGGGGGCGGATTGCATCACCGCGATCAACACCGCGTCCGGCATGAAAATTGACATCGAAGTGATGAAGCCGATTCTCGGCAACAAGACCGGCGGCCTTTCAGGACCCGCGCTGAAGCCCATCGCCGTCCGCTGCGTCTACGAAATCTACAAGGCTGTCAAAATCCCCATCATCGGCACCGGTGGAGTCATGGACGGAAAAGACGCGCTCGAGATGATTATGGCGGGCGCGACAGCTGTAGGAGTAGGGACAGCGGTCTACTACCAGGGCCCCGAAGTGTTCCGGCGCATCACCTCCGAAATGAAAGCCTGGATGAAGGAGCACGAAATCACCTCGCTCGACGACATTCGGGGGGTGGCGCACAAATGACCGGCCACGCTGAATGCAAGCTCAGAACAGAGCTCCCCAAGATTTTCAAGGTGAGCCGCGTCGCCATTGAGGCGAAAGGCCATAAAAGTATCTTCCTCTCAGGCACGCTGGATTCGAAGCCCGGGCAGTTCATCATGGTCTGGCTCCCCGGAGTCGAGGAAAAGCCCATGGCAGTATCGGAAGTGGGCGCTGAAGAATTCGCGTTCTGTTATCATACACTCGGCCCCTTCACGCAAGCCTGCGACAAGCTGAAGCCTGGAGACAAAATCGGAATTCGCGGGCCCTACGGCAACGGGTTTGGCATCAGAGAACACGCGATGGTGGTCGGAGGCGGGGTAGGCATGTCGAGTGTCTCCACACTGATAGACGCGCTCTCCAATCCCCTCATCATCAACGGAGCCCGCGATAAGGAGCACCTCCTTTATCTCGAGCGCTTCAAGGGCAAGCAAATGACGGTCTGTACGGACGACGGCAGCGCTGGAAAGAAGGAATTCACAACCGACGCGCTCAAGGAAGCCCTGGATGCGAACCCCAACATCCGGATGGTCTACACCTGCGGCCCGGAACTCATGATGAAAAAGGTCGTCGAGCTGTGCAACGAGCGCATGGTCGACTGCGAGGCCAGCGTCGAGCGCTACATGAAGTGTGGTTTCGGCGTCTGCGGAAACTGCCTCATCGACGACAGAATCATCTGCACCGAAGGCCCCGTGTTCTCTGGCCTGCGGCTCAAAGAAATGCAAGAGTTCGGAACCTTCGCCAGGCTCAAGACAGGAAAGAAAGTGCCGCTGAGCGAGTATTACGGGAAAGCATGAGCCTCCTCATCAAGAACGGACAGGCGATGGTGAAAGGGAAGCTCGTCGCTTGCGATATTTTCTGTGACAAGGGAAAGATTCTCGAGATAGGGACTCTAAAGAACAAGAAAGCGGATGAGGTCATCGACGCGTCTGAAAAAATCATCCTCCCGGGGATTATCGACTGCCATGTGCATTTCCGCGAGCCGGGGCAGAGCCATAAGGAAGATTTTCTGACCGGAAGCCGGGCTGCGGCGGCGGGCGGAGTGACCACTATTCTCGCCATGCCCAACACGCAACCGCCGATTCTCACGCTCGAAACGCTTGAACAGGAGAGAGCGCTGGCGAAAAAAAGCGTTGTGAATTATGGTTGTTATCTGTGCGGCGCAGATAACGTCGGGGAAATCAAAAAGGCGAAGAATATCCCGGGAGTCAAACTCTATTTAGATGTCACGACGGGAAACATGAAGATAGATAATCCCGAGCTCATCAACAAAATTTTCTCCAGCCACAAGAGAATCGCCGTCCACGCGGAAGGGCAAAAAGTGAAGGAGTGTATCAGCCGCATCAAGAAGACCAAGAACGCGCTGTATCTCTGCCATATCAGCTCCAAAGAGGAGATAGAAACTATCCGAAAGGAGAAAGACCGTCGAATTTTCTGTGAGGTCACGCCCCATCACCTCTTCCTGACAAAAGAAGACGCGAAGAGGCTGGGCCCCTTCGGCCTGATGAAGCCAGAACTAAAATCGAAGACAGACGTGGAAGCGCTCTGGAAGGGCATCGCTGACGGAACCGTCGATACCGTCTGTACAGACCACGCGCCGCATACGATTGAGGAAAAGAACAGCGAGAAGCCCCCCTGGGGTGTTCCTGGAGTGCAAACGATGCTCCCTCTGCTCCTTGATGCCGTAAATAGCGGAAAGTTGCCGCTCGAAAAAATTCCCGTTCTTTGTTCAGAAAATCCTGCGAAAATCTTCGGAATAAAAGGCAAAGGGAAAATAGAGAAAGGATACGACGCTGACCTGGTGATTGTCGACATGAACCTCGAAAAAGAAGTTCGGAATCAAGACATGCTCTCCAGGTGCGGCTGGACGCCCTTTGACAAAAAGGTTTTAAAGGGCTGGCCGGTCATCACCATCGTGAACGGCAACGTGACCTATGACGGCGCTGTCCACGAGGAGCATCGGGGAAAGGAAGTGAAGTTCACATGACAGACGTCGCAAGCATCCTGTTGAGGCTGAAAGCGGTGGACCTAGACACGCAAGAAGGGTTCACCTACGCGTCCGGAAGAAAGGGACCCATTTACTGCGACAACCGATTGATTCTTTCATACCCTAAAGAGAGGGAAGAGCTTGTCAACGAGTTCCAAAAAATTATTCAGGAGAAACGATTAACATTCGATATTGTCGCGGGGGTCGCGACCGGCGCCATCGCCTGGGGCGCGCTCGTTGCGCAGAAACTGGGAAAGCCAATGATTTATGTCCGCGCCTCCGCGAAGGAGCACGGCAAGCAGAACCAGATTGAAGGAGAACTCGAAGAGGGCAAGCGAGTGTTAGTCATCGAAGACCTCATCAACTCGGGCGGCAGCTCCGTGTCAGCCTGTGAAGCCGTCCAGGCCGCCGGATGCACAGTCGCCGCGTGCCTCGCTATCTTCAGCTATGGTTTTGCGGACGCCGAGAAGAAGTTTGCCCAGGCGAAAGTCCCGCTCTTCACGTTAAGCGATTTCAACAAGTTACTAGCGACCGCTATTCAAAGCAAGGCGATAACAGAAGAAGAAAAGAAAGCGCTCCTCAGGTGGCACGCCAACCCGGAGAAGTGGACACCATGATTATCGCCAGAGACCGGAGTGTCATCCCTGCTTGCGACGTGGAAACGCTCGACGAGCTCAAACGGCTCGTAAAGGCCACCTGTGCTATCGAAGGCATTGGCGCCTATAAAATCGGATTTGAACTTGTCATCCCATATGGGATGAAGCAGGTGATTGAGGAAATTCGAACCCACTCCGACCTCCCCATTATTTATGACCACCAAAAAGCCGGAACTGACATCCCGGATACTGGAGAGAAATTCATGCGCGCTTGCTCGCACGCGAACGCCGTCATCATCTTCCCGCAGGCGGGCCCAGTGACTGAAGAAGCCTGGATTTTAGCTGCCCAGAAGAAGAACATGCCAATTATCGTCGGCGGGGAGATGACGCATGCGGGCTATCTTGCATCCGAGAAAGGGTTCCTGAGCGATGACATGCCCGAGCGCGCGTACAAAATAGCCGCGAAGCTCGGAGTTTCAGACTATGTTGTTCCGGGAAACAAGCCGGACAAGATTCTCAAGTACAGAAAGATGCTCGAGAAGATGGGAATCACGCCAGTCTTCTATTCTCCGGGGCTCATAGCGCAAGGCGGCTCCTTAACTGAGGGCGCTGAAGCCGCCGGTCCCTTCTGGCACGCGATTGTGGGGCGGGGCATTTACGGGGCCAAAGATATGGAAAAGGCCGCGAAAGAGCTCGTAAAAGAGATTCTCTAATCGGGAAGGGTAAAAATGAGCTGGAAAATCACCAGATATTTAGTGAGCTCCTATGAAAAAGGAAAGGCCTACTTCATTCTCACGCTGCTTTTCTATGTGATTCTGGCGCTCAGCATTCTTGCAATTATTCTCAAAAAGAAAGCGCTCTTGTTTACAGGAATAGCGGTCTGTATTCTTTTGACTATCGTTACCTCGTTTATCATCAAAAAGAAGTAAGAAGAACGGATAAGAAGTAACTTCAATCCAGTTTGAAACCTCCACCATATATTTATATACCGCTTTCTCTCTAAATGACAGAGGTGAATCCCATGAAACAACTAATAGGAATCCTGATATTGGCGCTGCTCATCGTAGCCTGCGCTCCTGTGCAAGACACGACCAACAATCAACCCCTCTCTTCGGAGAGCGGGCTTAAAAAGTTCCAGTCGGCCGCGGAAGTGAAAGACTATCTCAAGACCCACCAAGCTACGCAGTACAATTATTATCGCGGCGGCATGATGGCGTTCGATACCGCGACCCTATCAGCGGTCAAAGAGTCTGCGGCGCCTATGGGCGCTGGCGCTTCGGACTATTCGCAGACCAATAACCAGGTCGCCGCGGTAGACGAAGCCGACTTTATTAAGAATGACGGCAAGTATATCTACACCCTCGCGAACAATGTGCTGGTTATCGTTGAAGCCTACCCTGCCGAGGACGCGAACGTGGTTTCAAAAACTGTCATCGATGGCTATCCGTCCAATATTTTTCTGAACGGAGATAGGGTAGTCGTACTCACGACCGTTGATTCGGAATCCTATGTCATCCCCCAGTATGAGATTATCCCCCAGCCGAGCTACAAGCCCATAACCAAGGCGCTTGTCTATGATGTCTCGAACCGTGAGCACCCGGAACTGGAGCGGGAAGTGGAAATCAACGGCCAATACAGGGACGCGCGCATGATTGGCGAATTCGTTTACGCTATCGCGCAGGAAGGCGTCTATTACTACAATGATATCCTCCCGATGCCGATGGTAAAAACCGGGAACAGCATCATTAGGCCTGAGGTCTATTATATTGACAACCCAGCGGACAGCTATGTCTTCCATACTATCGCGAGCATCAACCTTGAGACTGGCGATGTCAACGCCGAGACGTTGATGCTCGGCTGGTCGAGCGTGTTGTACATGTCAGAGGACAACCTCTACATCACCTACCAGAAGACCCTGCCCTATGAAGATTACAGCAAGGACCGCTTCGAGAAAGCGATGAAGCCCCTGTTGCCTGCCGATGTGCGAGCGAAAGTAGACGCCGCGGACAGCTGGGACGAGATTTCCGCTGCCCTTGATGAGATGTACGCTAGCATGAGCAAGGAAGAGAAAGAAACCTTCGTCAAGCGTGCCCAAGAGGCGCTCACTGCTTACGAAAGGCAGAAGGACGTCGAGCAAAGCAAGACAATCATCCAAAGAGTGGAGATTGATAACGGAGACATTATCCCAAGAAACCAAGGGGAAGTGCCTGGCAATTTGCTCAATCAGTTTTCGCTAGATGAGAGCGAAGGCAACCTCCGCGTCGCTACAACAACCAACCTCTGGAGAACCGGAGAATCGTTCAGCAATGTGTATGTCCTCGATGAGGATATGGAAGTGATAGGCGCGCTTGAGAACCTGGCGAAGGGCGAACGAATTTACGCCGCTCGCTTCCTCGGGGAGCGCCTCTATCTGGTGACATTCAAGCGGATTGACCCGCTCTTTGTCATCTCGCTTGAGGACCCCGCACACCCGAAAGTGCTTGGTGAATTGAAAATCCCAGGCTACTCGGACTACCTGCATCCCATCGATGAGAACCACCTCATTGGCGTTGGAAAAGAGACTAAGGACAACGAGTGGGGCGGCGTTTCAACACAGGGCGTGAAAGTCGCGGTCTTCGACGTCACGGACGTTGAGAATCCTACACAAGTGAACAGCGTTGAAATCGGCAGGGCCGGCTCAGACTCCGAGGCGCTCTACGACCACAAAGCGTTCCTGTATAACGCGAAAACCGGCTTGCTCGTGATTCCCGTCAGGGAAGTGCTCGATGAGCCCGATTTCGATGGAAAGCGCGGTTATATGCAAAACGTGTGGCAGGGCGCCTACGTGCTGAACGCTGACAAAGACGGAGTCGCTGTCAAGGGCAAGGTACAGCAGCACACAGGAGAAGAAGAACTATACGCTTGGTGGGGCTCCCCATACGCGATTAAGCGCAGCCTGTACATGGACGATGTGCTCTACACCGTGTCGTCAAGGAAAATCCAGATGAACAGCCTGGACACGCTCGACAAGATAGGCGAAGTCACGCT
>JAUSJW010000022.1 GCA_030647105.1 Nanobdellota archaeon
AAATGGGCGCTATAGAAGAAAATCACCAGAACAAGGTAGGTGAGGACAGCGATAACCATCCGGCGCGTCCAGCTCGTTTCCCAGGCTTTGTCGAGTTCCACCCGCTGATTGCGCTCCTTGAGCGCCCGAATCTCTTTTTCGATATTCATTGTTCCTTGAACTCCAGTGTACATGAGTTGATGCAGTAGCGCTTCTTTGTGGGGCTCGGGCCGTCATTGAAGACATGACCGAGGTGGCCCCCGCATTTCGCGCAGACGGCTTCCGTGCGCCTCATGCCTTGGCTTGTGTCATCGCGGAATTCCACCGCACTGGGAAGCGCGTCCATAAAACTAGGCCACCCCGTTCCGGAATCGAACTTCTTATCCGAGGAGAAGAGCCGGGCTCCACAGCCAACACAGCGATAGCCTCCTTTCTCATGATGGTCCCAATACTTTCCGGTGAAGGCAGGCTCGGTGCCTTTCTCCTTGAGCACATGTTCCTGTTCGGGTGTGAGTATGTTCATGCTTTCCTCGCTGAACGTCAGCTTCTTAAAGGTTTTTCCTCCTTTTTGCAGGATTTAATGCTTTTCACTATTTTTCGGCTTTGAGAAGACGCCGCTCAGGATGCGCAGGAACAGCTCGAGGCAGAACAGGAAGGCGAAGTAAACAGCAACAAGATTCAGAAGGCCGGGAATCTGCATGAGCTTTTCCGCCGTGAGTGCGGGCTGAACATACGTGATGTCGACCGCGAAGATCGCGAGAAGGGCGAGCGGGAGCATCTTCGCCACGTCTATCGAGAGCTCCTCATTGTAATAAGCGCAGACACGGATGGTCGCGACAATGGAGGCTGAGATAAGAAGGATGGTCTCGATGGTATGCTGTGTCGAGAGGAACGCGAGCAGAACCGTGAGGACAGCCATCCAGAAAAACGCGATGAGGGGGAAGAACAAAAGGTACTTGAGAACGTAAAAGACTGCTTCAAAGAACTTGCGCAGTTTGGGACGCTTCGCGCCGTTGTGGCGCGCGAGGTCAATTTTGAAGATGTCCTTGCGCGCGATAAATCTGTAGAACCGAAAGATGAAGACGCAGTACGCGCTCATGCCGATGACAAAGAGGGCGAGGGGCTTGAGAACTGCCTGGAGTTCTATCCACGGAATCATGCGAGTTCCGAAGGCGGGCGCTTTAAAAAACTGCTGTTTTCTTCACTCAACCGCCCTTATACCTGTTTTCCCTAACCTAAATAGCAGCCTGCACAATCCTTATATAGGGGAGCGCGACTAGGGGGGCTCATGCAGTGGCTTAGACTCTACTTGCTGAGCATCGTTCCCTTGCTTGAAGTCGCGCTTCTCTGGAAGTACCCGTTTATCCTGTTTGCGCTGCTTCTCGCCATCGCTGTCTTCGCGCTTTGGGGGCGCGGGAAGAACGATTTCGCGATTTTCCTCTTCGCCGCCTTTTGGGGCTCGGTCTTAGAAATCGCAGGCCTTGTTTTCGGCGTTGGGAGCTACGCGAATGCGCAGTTCTGGGGACTGCCGCTCTGGATTCCGGTTCTTTGGGGGATTACGGCGCTGTTCGTCAAAGAAGTTACTGAAGCGCGCCCTCGGCGAAAATAATATAAAGCCTGCCTTCTCCTTATCGGGTATGACCACTTATAACATCATTGTTGAGCAAGGAGAGGATGGATATCTCATTTCTGAGGTCATCGGGCTTCCTGGTTGCCATACTCAGGCAAAGACCTATGATGAGCTCATGAAGCGCACGAAGGAGGCAATCAAGCTTTATCTGAAAGTCAAGAAGCCTGATGAGCCCATCCCTCAGTTTGTGGGACTGCAGCGCCTTGAGATTGAAGCATGACCAAGCTTCCCCTCTTAAACGCCAAAGAGTTTTCTCGGATTCTCAAGAAGATGGGGTTTGAACTCCTCCGCCAGGAAGGAAGCCATATGTTTTTCCACCATCCCGATGGCAGGACAACCGTTGTCCCGAATCATGGAGGCGAAGAGATTGATCGCGGGCTGCTCAATAAAATTGTCAAGCAGGACTTGAAACTGGAGCGGGAAGAGTTCTTGCGGTGTCTTTGATTAGCTATGCGCTTTCTTCAATTTCCAGACATTTCCAAATCCCGGAGTCCATTCATCCGTGATCATCAAAACCGAGTCCACGGTCCTAATCACGTAGGGGAACTCCTTTTTAATCTTCTCAATGAGGTGGTAGTACTCCTGATAATTGCTTACCACAAGCTCGAATTCCAGCTGCCAAATATTCCTGATGAAGTAATGGATATTAGGGGTATTGGATAGGTATTCAAGCAGCTTCCGTTCGTCGTCTTTGGTGTATTTGTCCAGCTTGATAATCGCTTTGTAAAGCTCTAGGCCCAAGACATTGAGATCCACGCCAATACGATATTGGATGATAATCCCTTTCTGCTCAAGTTTATTCAACTTGCCCCTCACTATGCCTGCAGTTGAACTCACTTTATGCGCCAATTCATTGATTGGAATCCTCGCATTATTCACGACTTCACCCAAAATCGCGTAATCGAGCTCGTCTAGCTCGTTGTTCACAATCTCTCCCGCGAACATCGTAGGCGGGACAATCGTGTTCGTAAAATACATCTTGGCATATTGCTTCACGTCTACCAAGGTTTCGCCTTCTTCTTCAACGATGATTTTATTGAACTCCGAGATTAATTCATTCTTCAGGTTAAAAAAATCATAGTCAGATTTCGCGAATACCCCAAATATTAGGTCCCACGCGCCAGAACACTCCCCCATCCAGTACACAGTTCCGGAAGTTTTCAAATAGGCAAACAATCTTTGCTTCTCTTCTGGAATGTTCCTGAGCTTTACGTAGATCTTATAGATTTTGTAGCCCATCTTGTGGGGATTGAACGAGGCGTTGAAGCTGGTGATGACCCCTTTTTTGACCAACTGGCTGATCCGATATTCCACGGCTTGCCTAGACTTCATCACTTTTTTCGACAGGGCGGTTATGGGGATTCTGCAGTCTTTGTCCAATTCCGCAATAATCTTCTTGTCTGTGATATCGAGCTTAATCCTTGATATTTCTACCATTATTTTTGCATTAATTGATTAAACTATATAAATACTATGATTATTGCTCAAAAATTTAAAGAAGGTTAGTTATATATGTTTTACTATCTAATAGTAACAAATTAGCCAAACGGAGGCAAACTACAATGGTCGCTCAGAACAGAGATGAGTTTATGGTGGTGCTGGACAAAAAAACGTCAGGGCAGAACCAAAATGGATTATCAACCGTGATTGAGGCCGAACTTAGAGGCGCACCCACGTGGGCTACCGACGGGCCTCTGGGGGCTTTTCATGCCATTAACACTATTTCGGAGAGGGGGTTGCACCTTGCGCCAACCTATCAGATTATCGCAGCAAAAATTCGATCCGATCCTTTAGGGCCTAAGGGATGTTATGTGACTCGGGGTGAGCACCTCTTAGTAAAAGATGTTCGGGGTATTCTTGGTAAAAGATATCTAAATTATGTCTTGGATATCCTAAATGGTGGGTTTACGGTGTGGGATCCGGCTCGCATCAAGGCAGGCGCCGACTCTGGAACGGGGGTTACTATCTCTCTTGAGGGGGTCACTCAGGTCCTGGATGCAGTAAAACGTCAGGATTTCAATGGGCTTACGCAGTCTCTCCACGGCGAGCGGATGGCTTTCGCGGGTGGGTATAACGCCTTCCTCGAAGCTTCGCAAGCGCCTGGATTTCTTGGTGCGATGGACACAACGTACGTTGTGGTCAGACCCGCATCTGCGGTGAGAACACTAGGCAGAAAAGTTGATCCCGATTCGATGCTCAGACGCGTCGATTTAGACTCGATGGCAGTGCACCCTAATCTGGTTATTGCTGCGGGTGGTATGGCGAATGCTGAACACTATGCTCAATCGGTAAAAGTGAGCCATGCCAAATGGGAAATAGGTGTGAGGGAGTTGAATATGGGCGCTTATGACTATAAACATACTAACAGCGGTAGGATCTATACGGTGTGTCGTTATGGGGATCTCAACGCATTTGAGGTACATCATTCTTGTGAGGATAGTCATGGACTTGGTGTCTCTACCCCGGCGCGGGAGATGTTTTATCGCAATATGCAGTCCCTTCACGGACTTGAAGTGAGGCGTAAATGATGCACACTATCAAAAAACTCGCCCTCGAAATCCTGATTGGCGACGACCTGTTTTTGGAATTTATGACTCGGTATACGGTCGTCCCATCACTAACTCAAAGATTGCAAGAAGGGATTCTAGATTATACTGTGAACGTTTCGACAGAAACGGATCCAGAAAAGGTAATCCAGAGGGCAAGGCAATATGATGTCGTTGTGACTGACTTGGATTATACTGGAGACGGAACTGGGAGACAGGGCTTCCAAATCGTTGACGCGGTGGCGCAGATGAATCCAAAGCCTTTGCTCATTCTGTGCACCTCTTCTGACCGCCATGCCGAGATTAAGGAGCGGACTGCAGGTAAGGTAGATTATGTGGCAGGCCTTGGCGCGGATCAGAAGTTCGAAGACTTAATCGGAAAACTCATCCAGCACTATTCTTCTTAATTTTTTTAAAAAGAAAATGTAAATGGATTAGCGGCAGGCGTTCTTGAGCTCTTCCACTTTGTCCGTCTTCTCCCAGGTGAAATCCGGGTCCTCCCTTCCAAAGTGGCCGTAGGCCGCGGTCTTTGTGTAGATGGGGCGCTTTAGGTTGAGATGCTTGATAATTGCGTAGGGCCTGAAATCGAATAGCTTTCTTACCGCGGCGATTATCTTCTCTTCAGGCACGGTGTTCGTGCCGAAGCAATCTACGTTCACCGAAGTGGGCTCCGCGACGCCGATGGAATAAGAGATCTGCACTTCGCAGCGGTTGGCGAGCTTCGCGCTTACAATGTTTTTTGCGACATATCGCGCGAAATAGGCGCCTGACCGGTCAACTTTGGAAGGGTCCTTGCCAGAAAAGCAGCCCCCTCCGTGCCTGCCCATGCCGCCATACGTGTCAACGATAATCTTCCTTCCGGTGAGCCCGGCGTCCCCGTGGGGGCCGCCGATGACGAACTTTCCAGTGGCGTTGATGTGGATTTTTGTCTCGGGCGTGAGCCACTTTCCGCAGACGTGCTCGATGACCTGTTTTCTGATATCTTTTTTGAGTTCGTCTTCCGAGACGTGCTCTAGGTGTTGCTGCGCAATCACCACTGCGGTGATATGGTGGGGCTTGCCATCGTGATACTCCACACTCACCTGACTTTTGCCGTCAGGACCCAAATCGTTTACGATGTGTTTGCGTCTCACTTCTGCAAGGCGCATCGTTAGCTTGTGAGCCATGGAGATGGGAAATGGCATTAGTTCTGGGGTCTCATCACATGCGAACCCGAACATCAATCCTTGGTCTCCGGCGCCCTGTTCGATGGGATCCTTTCTGTCTACTCCCTGGGCGATGTCAGGACTCTGCTCATGCAAGGCACTCCAGACCCCCGCGTCCTCATGATGGATTCCGAATGCTGCGTTGGTATACCCAATCTTCTCTAGCGTATCCCTGACCACGCGTTGGATATCTACGTACGCAGAGGTCTTCGCTTCTCCGGCGACGTGCACTGAGCCGGTGGTAGTGAGGCATTCTGCGCCGCAGTGCGATTCAGGGTCCTGCCGGAGCATCTCGTCTAGAATCGCATCTGAAATCTGGTCACAGATTTTGTCCGGATGGCCTTCGGTGACGGACTCTGAGGTGAAGTAGGTGACTTTCATGATGGGATGGGCTGGCAGATTCCTTATAAATCTTGTTGACAAGAGTATTCTGATTGGAATACTCCCTATTCTGAAACCTTTTTTCCTCCGCCGGAATAGATTTAAAAAGGGCGGTGAATCCAAGCGTGCAATGATAGCGAAAAAGGACTGGTTCGCCCTGGGCAAGCTTGGCCTGAGACCTTCCGGATGGGAGGGGTATGTGTATTGCGCCCTCTACTTGCTCGCCCTCATTGGAATCGTCAACCTCCCTCTGCCACCGATGGCGGGATTCACGCTCGCCTGCGCAGTGCTGCTCCTGCTTGTTATCGAGATGAGCCAGCTTCTCGGCATTATTCTTCCTGCGACAACCGACCTGCGCGCGCACTGGAAGGCCGCCACGATGTCGTTTTTTCTGGTCGTCACCTTTACGTTCACGCTCTTCCTGTACCGGCTCATGGTCTTGGACTTCTTCGACGCTGGGCTTGCGGCGCTGCTGGTCGCGACAGGCGTTGTCAAACTTCTGTTCTCAAGGATTTCCTATTGATATTCCGAAAGTCATAAAAAGGACTGCTTATTATTCTTGATTATGGACCTTCGCGAGATTAAGGAGATACGCAGGCAGCTCGGCCTGACGCAGGCGCAGTTAGCCGAGCAAGCGCAGGTCAGCCAGAGCCTCATCGCGAAGATTGAGTCCGGCAAACTCGATCCGGCGTACACGAACGCCACTAAAATTTTCGATGCCCTTCGCAGGCTCTCCACGCGCACAGAGCAGACCGCGTGCGCCGTCATGCACTCGGCCATTGTTTCGATTTCGCCGCAGGCTACGGTCAAGGAGGCCATCGAGAAGCTGCGCAAGCATGGCTTCTCTCAGCTCCCGGTCATCGACGCGCATAAAGTTGTGGGCATGATTAGCGAATCCAGCATCCTCGCGGCGCTTCTCGACGGAAAAAAGGGGAAGGTGGAAGAGGTGATGTCCGCCGCGCCCCCTACGGTCGACGCGGATTCGCCTCTCTCGAGCTTCTCGCCACTGCTACAGCACTTTCAGCTGGTGCTCGTCAGCAGAACAGGTAAACCCATCGGCATCATCACAAAATCAGACCTGCTCGGCGCGCTCTATCGCCGCTGATACCGTTCCGCGAGTTTTCCCACAGTTCCGAAATTGTATATCTTTTCTTCTCCCACGAGAAACGTCTGGAACTGGGACAGAGAGCCGGAGAGAAAGGGGCTGAGGCGCTCGCCCGAGAGGATATCGCTGCCCTGCGTCAGCGGATTCATCGCCGGCAGCACAATCAGGCGCTTTCTTTTCCATTTCCCGACGAGAAAGCATTTGAACGTCTCGGTTCTCGCGCCCTTGCGCAAGGTCACCGCGGGATGCTCATGGCCAATGATGATCGCTGAAGCCTTTTTTGACGCCGCCTCTATTTCCGGCGTTATCTCATCGCCATGCGTTACGAGCGCCTCGCCCAGGACAATAAACGGTTCGAGAGCGAGCTTTGCTTTGTCGGCGATGGGCTTCAGCAGCTTGTCGTGGTTTCCTTTGATGAGCACTACCTTCTTCGCATGCTTCTGAAGGTGCTCAAGGAATCTCATGACATAGCGCCACTCCAGGTCGAGAATGGAGCCGAATTCATGCTTGATGTCGCCGTTGAGAACAATTGTTTCGAGCGGTCCGCAGGACGCAAGGATGCTGTCGATATGCGCCAGAATCTCTCCAAACTGGAAGCGGCTGACAAAGCCGACTCCGACACCCATCGATTTTTCGTAGCCGAGGTGGAGGTCGGAAAAGACAAGCGTTTTCTCGAAGAGTAAGGCGCAGCCGACGGCCCGGAATCCGGGGAGCAGCTCCATGTTCAGCTGAACTTTTTGCGCAGGGCGCTTTCTACTTGCTTGGGCACGAGACCTGTGAGCTTTCCGCCCAGCGACGCCACTTCCTTGACAATAGAAGAGCTGAGGTAGCAGTACATGCCGCGTGTCATCACGAAGACGGTTTCAATTTCGTTGTCCAGCTTGCGGTTCATCAGGGCAGCCTGGAACTCGTACTCGAAATCAGAAACCGCGCGCAGGCCCTTGACGATGGCGACCGCGCCCTTGTTCTTAGCGAAGTCCGTAAGAAGCCCTGAGAAATGGTCAATCTCGACTGGAAGACCCTTCGTCGCCTGCCGCAGCATGGCCTTGCGCTCGTCAACGCTGAAGAGGTACTGTTTCCGGGGGTTTTCGCCGATTGCGATGATAACTTTGTCGAAGATCTTCAGCGCGCGCTCGAGCACGTCGAGATGGCCGTTGGTTACGGGGTCAAAGCTTCCGGGCATGACTGCGATGTTCATGGTAGCACCTTGCTGAGATTTTTCAGGAATTCCTGCTTTGTCCCTGAGTTGTCGATGACGATGTCGGCGTGCCGCATTTTCTGTTCCTGCGGCATCTGCGCCCTGATGATATTCTCCACTTCTTCCCTTTTATACTTTCCCCTTTTCAGGACCCTCTTGAGCTGCTCTTTGTGCCCGATGGTGATGAGGAGCAGCTTGTCGTATCCTTTGAACCCCGCTTCGATAAGGAGCGCGCCTTCAATAGCTACGTTTTTTGACGCTATCGCTCGTGTTGTTTCTTTGAGGATTTCCGGATGCATGATGGCGTTCAGGGCTTTCAGTTCTTGGGAATCTGAAAACACAATCTTCTTGAGTTTTGAGCGGTCGACGCTGCCACGCGTCAGGATGCCCTCCCCAAACCTCGCGACCACCCGCTTCTTGATTTCCCGTCGTTTGTAGAGCTCATGGCCAACGATATCCGCGTTGATGATTTGGTAGCCTTTTTTCTCGAAGAATTGTGCGGCGGTCGACTTGCCCGAACCGATGTTGCCTGTGATGGCGATAATCATACCTAGACAGAGTCGGGATGGGTTAAAAAGATTGCTATTTTAGCTTCTCTCGCGCAAGGAAATAGATGGTGACAAGATTCGTGAAGAACAGAACGAGAATCATGATGCCCTGCACACCAAT
>JAUSJW010000033.1 GCA_030647105.1 Nanobdellota archaeon
CTTGGGGTTTCAAGACCATCCGCAGAACTTACGGTATACTCTGCCATCTCAGAAACGACAGGTGTCGGTGAGGTAGGTTTTGGCGCGCTGCTCGGGTGGTCTCGCCTAAGATATTCGTAAAGCGCGAGATAGAGCGCCTCTTTTTGAGGAGCTTCCAGTGGAGTTCCCGTTATATAGGCATGATTTTTTTCGACTCTATGTGAGAGTTCGACAACGTTGACCGACCCCAGCACCCCCAACTGTTCAAATCCTGAAAGAAACCCTAGGGCTGCCTCGAGTCCAGGAGTACTCCGCCTGAGGGTACTCCCTCTCTTTAGTTCAAATTTGTAAAAAGGACCGTCTCGAGAGTCCCTAATGAGAATTCCTGATGGTCCTTCTTGGAGATCGGTAGAGGGACCATATCGCCCCACATAAGCGACGCGCATCTTACTTCATTCCTTGCCACTTCTCGTCGAAGAGGGACTGGAGGGTGGAAGCGAAGTAAGGAGAATGCATCCACACGGCCATGTCATAGCTCGGGTCGGCGCTGTCGTGCTGGAGCATGAGCGTGACTTCTTTGCTGTCCGAGATGCAGAGCCTTCCGGTCATGGGTGTATGGCGCACGTCGGCGACTTTCGCGTACTCCGCGATGAGCGGCTTGAGTTCGGGAGTGATTTGGGTTGCGATGCGCACGGAGACGCCCTTGCGCTTCAGTTCACGCAGCGCCGGAAGCAAAAAGATTTTGCGCTTCATGCCTTCCGCGGTGGTGAGGAGCGTGACGGTCTGCTTCGCTTTCGCGATTCTCGATTCGAGATGATGATAGAGATTGTCACGGCCGGAGATGCTCGCGGTGAGCTCAGACGGCTCGACTAATTCAACGCCTTTCTCATGAAGGGCGGAGAGCTCAGAGAGCACGGAACTGTTCTTGAGTTCGTCAAATACTTTGGCCTGCTCGAGCGCTTCCTGAGCGACGCGCTGCTTGACGCGGTCGACCACCTGGCTCGGCGGAACAGCCGCGTAGGTAATCGGCTTTCCGATTTTTCTGAGAATAAATCCTTTCTTCTCTAAGGTCTCGAGAACGTCATAGGCGCGGCTGCGCGGGACATTGGCGATATCGGAGAGCTCTCCTGCCGTGGAGCTGCCCCTTGACAAGAGCGCGGTCCACAGACGGGACTCGTAGCTGTTGAGGCCGAAGTCGCGAAGCTTGAGTAAAAAGTTCTTTTGAACGACCATAGCAAGAGAGTCTTTTGTGGATATATAAAGGTTTCTGTATTTGCCACTCTGGAATGATAAATCCATTCTAGGCTCGCAAGAAGTTGCTTTTCCACAGGAAATCAAGGGGGTTTATATAGCGCAATCTCCTCTTCTTTATAACGGAGTCTTTATAAAGGACAGGCGATTTATAAGGCAAAATAGGCTGATTCGGACGGTTACGGGGGTAGCCGGACGGGAGGGACCACATGTCCAAGAAGCCAGTCCAGAAAGAGAAGAGAGACATCAAGATTGTGAATATCGTCGTGTCCACCTCGCTGGAGCATGATATTCCGCTAGAGAAGATGGCGGCGACGCTGTCCAATACGGAGTACAACCCCGAGCAGTTTCCCGGTCTGGTCATCCGTATCAAGGAGCCGAAAACCAGCGCATTAATCTTCAGCTCTGGAAAAGTCGTGTGCACAGGCGCGCGCACGTTGAAAGTGGTCGAGGAAAGCCTCAAGAAGATTATCAAGAGCCTTGAGAAAATCAACATCAAAATTAAAGTCACGCCTGAACTCAACATTCAGAACATCGTGGCCTCAGGAAGCGTGGGCATGGTCTTAAACCTCAACACCCTCGCCATGAAGCTCGAGAACACGGAATACGAGCCTGAGCAGTTCCCGGGCCTTGTTTACAAGCTTCGCGAGGCGAAAGCGACGTTTTTGCTGTTCTCAAACGGCAAAATCGTGTGCACGGGCACCAAGAGCGAGGAAGAGGTCTACCGCGCCGTGGATCTGCTTGTGGCCAACCTTAAAAAGCTCAAGTAACGAAAACTCCATAAGTTTTCGGAACTGAAAATGGTGAGAGCCCATTTTCAGTAGTCCCGAAAGATTTCCGGATTTTCTGCCGGAAAGGTTATGAATACAGACACATCACTAGATGGAAGACTGCGCCATGGAAGTACAAGAACAGATCCAGGGATTCCAGGACTTTATCGAGACGTTCCTCAAGGAGCGCTTGATTGAGCAGATTAAGAAAGACAAGAGATTCTTGCTGATTGAGGCTTCTGAGCTGCAGAAATTCTCCCCAGACCTCATCGACGACCTTATTGAGCATCCCGAGGACACGATAAAGGCGGCTGAAATCGCCATCGAACAGTTCGACACCCTGGGCGATGTCAAGGGATTCAAGGCGCGCTTTGTCAACCTGCCGACGAGCGTGCGCACGATGATTCGCGAAATCCGCGCGAAGCACCTCGACAAGCTGCTCCTCGTGGAAGGCACGGTGCGCCAGAAGAGTGATGTGCGCCCCCAAGTGATTTCCGCCCGCTTCGAATGCCCCAGCTGCGGCACGCTCATCAATGTCTTGCAATTAGACCAGAAATTCCGCGAGCCGAGCATGTGCGGCTGCGGGCGCAAGGGCAAATTCAGGCTGCTTGAGAAGGAGATGGTGGACGCGCAGGGCATTGTGCTTGAAGAAGCGTCCGAGGACCTCGAAGGAGGGGAACAGCCCAAGCGCATCAACCTGTTGCTCAAGAACGACCTTGTTTCCCCCATTTCAGAGAAGAGAACTAACCCCGGAAGCAGAATCCGTGTTGTGGGTATTCTCAAAGAGATTCCGATTCTCGCGAAAGACGGCGGAAAAATGACACGATTTGACCTGATGATTGAGGCCAACTCGGTCGACCCCATTGAGGAAGACTTCTCGAACCTTGAGATTACGTCGGAGGAGGCTGAGGAAATCGTGAACCTCGCGCGCGACCCTGAATTGCACAGCAAGCTCGTCAGTTCTGTTGTGCCAAGTATCTACGGCCACGAGAAAATCAAGGAAGCGGTGCTGCTGCTCATGGCCGGTGGGGTGCGCAAAACAAGAGACGATGGCTCGGTTACGAGAGGAGACATTCACGTTTTGCTGATAGGCGATCCGGGATCTGGAAAATGTCTCCATGGAAGCACTAAAATCATGTTAGAGAATGGGGACATCACGCGTATCGAGGAGATTGCCGCGCCGCTTCCCTTCGCGTCTGGATACACTGCTGTGGAAGGATTCTTTGTGCCTTCTGTACAACTCGACGGGCGCCTCGCGACGAGCCAGGCGACCAAAGTGTGGAAGCGGAAAGAAGAAGGAAATTTGCTTAGGATACGAACGAGGACGGGAAAGGAGATTCTTGCCACACGAGAACACCCGCTCTTCTATTGCGAGCAGGGACATATCATCGCCAAAGAGGCGTGGGAATTCTCAAAAGGAGAGAGGATAGCGACGCCCAGAAAAGTCGTAATTTCGGGAGCTTTGCAAACGCTTCCTGCCTTCACTCCTCGCTATGCCCGAAATTCGCATCGGCTCACGTTCCCAGCTATCATAAGCGAAGACCTCGCACGGCTCTGCGGCTATTTATGTGGAGACGGCTATCTCGCCTTCTCAAAAACATCTGGAGAGTTAAACATCACAAATAATGATATTGACACGCTTGATGATTTTACGAGGCTTATGCGAACGATTTTCCGAGCTGATGTCAAAGCAAGAAAGAGTTATGTGGGCAAAACAGCGCAAGAGAGGACTGTCAATTCAAAATCCCTTCTTGAGTATTTCAGCAAAAACTTTTCTGAGCTACTTGGTGGAGCGAAGCACAAGCACATCCCGAAGAACATCCTGCGTTCCAGAAATGAAGTGCTTGCAGAATTTATCAAAGCCCTCTTTGAATGCGACGGGCATATCAATGTCAAGAAACGGCAGATTGAGTTCTGCACTATCAGCAGAGACCTCGCGGAAGAGGTGCAATATTCCCTCTTTCGCTTCGGGATTGTCTCGCTGTTCAAGAAGAAGCTCAAATGCGCGACTAATTCTAAAGAGAGGCGCATGGTGGAATGCTACGAACTCACCGTCTCGGGGGAGTTCGCTGAAGCCTACTTGAAAGAGATTGGGTTCTTGTCTAAGAGGAGAAAGGATAAGGTTATGGAGCTTAAAAGCGCCGTCACAACGTACAATACTAATATTGATTTAATCCCGGGAATCAATGGGCTGCTCAAGCGGATACGCCTGGGACAGGGCTGGCTCCAAAAAGAAATGGGCATCGGAAGAAGCAGCTACTGCCACTTCGAGCAGGATAACAGGCTACCGAGTGTCGCGACGACAAAGAAGATTTGTGAGCACTTGAGGAAGCATGGAAAAGAAACTGATGCTACCCAACTCCTAAATAAGGTCGCGCACGCCGATGTGTTCTGGGATGAGATTCTCGCTATCGAAGAGGTTGAGAGGGGAGATGGAATTGTCTATGACCTTGAAGTTGCGCAAACTCACAACTATGTCGCGAATGGGGTAGTCGTGCATAACTCCGCCATACTCAAGCGCGTTTCGAAAATCGCGCCGAAGGGGAGATTTGTTTCTGGAAAAGGAGCGTCTGGCGCTGGACTCTGCATCGCTCCGGATTCCCTGCTCTGCACCAACCCTGGCGGCATAGAAGCGATAGGCGAAGTCGTTGAAAGCAGACTGCATAACCCAGAAGAGGTGCGAGAGGGCATTTGGAAGCAAGAACATATTACCGACGTCAAAGTGCAGAGCATGTCTCCCGATCTCAAGCTCCATTCGCAGCATCCCGCCGCCATTTGGAAGCTTCGCGCGCCAGAATATCTCTATGAAATCACGCTGCGCAGCGGCAAGCGCATCAAGATGACCGCGAATACGCAGCTCTTTGCTCTTGAAGATGGACAGGCGCACTGGAAGAAGAGCTGCGAACTGACTGAAGGCGTGTTTGTGGCCACTCCCCGACGGCTGATTGGCGGGAATAGCCATGCTCTCTCTCCAGCTACGTTCATCCGATGCAATCCCATCGTTTATGGCGTGAAGGGGATTGTGAGAGAAGCCGCGAAAGAGCTCGCGCGACGCTATGGAAGCTTGAGGACAGCCGCCAAAGAGCTAGGCGTGCAGGAACATGCGCTCTATCATTATTGGAGAAAGGAAGGCGCTCGCGGCAATATCACGCTTACGGACCTGAAAAAGATTTGCAATGCCGCGCAGATGGACTGGATCCCCTATGTGACGCGAGTTGCTCTCGAGAAAGGAAAATCACACCACTTGCCGCCATCGCTTGATAAGGAGTTCCTCTATGTGGCAGGGCTCATTGCTGGCGATGGGGATATCGCAAAGAAAGGAACAAGCTATAGCGTCCGGCTATCAGGCGTTGAACCTGCGCTCCATCTGGCTTATCGGCGGATGCTTGAGAAGTGGAAATTGCCTTATGATATCCAACTAGGCAATGCTGTGAGGCCCGAAGCCACTCGCACACATTCCAGGATACTCGCAGAAGTTTTGGAAGCGCTCGGCATCCCGCCCAGCCCAAAATCAAATAGGATTTATTTCAGCGGTGCGCTCTTGCATCTTTGCAACGACCTGCTTGCCGCTTATATCGCAGGAATCTATGATACCGACGGGTCTGTTCAAGCCAGGACTCGGGGCTCAGATTGTGTCTCTTTTACATCCACCTCCGAGAGATTTGCAAGGCAATTGCAGCTCGTCATGTTCAGATATGGTGTTCATGCAACAATCAGGAGCAGGAAGCCAAGCACAGGGCGTATCAAGGGAAGATATCTGAAGTGGGAAGTCGAGATTAGAGGCGCTGGGCAAATAAAGACCTTCGCTTCGCATTTTAAACTGCACCATCCCCAGAAAAAAGCAACGCTCCAAAAAATTGTCGAGAAAGAAGTATCCGGAAACACTAACGTCGATGTTCTTCCTGGAATCGCCGCTCGCATCAAGGACGCGCTTCAGAAGGAAGGACTGGCCCTTAGAAAAGTGGGCTGGCACCTGAATCTATCTCGCGATTGCGCGCTGCGCCTGGTACGGATTCTGAAGCATCCTCCAGCTGAACTTCTTACGCTCGTCGAAAGCGATATTTATTGGGAACCCATCAAAAAGATAAGAAAAGTCGCCAGCGAGTCTCCTTATGTGTATGACCTTACTGTGAAGGATTCGCACAATTTCGTTTCTGATGGCATCCTTGTGCATAACACAGCGGCAGTCGTCAAAGATGAGTTCATGAACGGCTGGAGCCTTGAAGCGGGAGCCCTTGTTTTAGGGAATAGGGGAGTCGTGTGCATCGACGAACTGGACAAGATGAGCGATGACGACAGAGACGCGATGCACGAGGCGCTCGAGGGACAGACAGTTACTATTTCGAAAGCGAACATTCAGGCGACCCTGCGCTCGGAGACGACAGTTTTGGCAGCCGCCAACCCGAAGTTTGGCAGATTCGACCCCTACGAAGTGATTCCCAAACAGATTGAATTACCGAGCACGCTCATCAACCGC
>JAUSJW010000050.1 GCA_030647105.1 Nanobdellota archaeon
CAAATCTGTAACAGATTAATGACGTTAAAGAAGCATATTTGGAATAGAAGTATATAAATGTTTGGATTAGGCTGGTTGGTAGAACAGTTTGGATGGGGAAGAATTGGATTAAAGCGAGGAATACTAGGTAATACTAGAAAAATTGGAGATTAGTGGGTCAGATGAACAGGATGGTGCGCTGGGGCGTAGCGATTCTGGTCGAAACGGTACAGGAACGCCCAGCGCTTGCCGCCGGTTTCATAAGCGAAGAGGGGCTTGGACTTCGCAGGGTCCGCTCCCGACGGAGAGAACACAGAGGTGGAGCTTAGCATAAGCGCTATCACTCCATTCACATGCTCGCCGCGGCCAAGTTTTTCGCGGGACTTCTCTACCAGCGCCCGGGCGTCGAAACCTACTTCATTGCTCACGACATAAAGCAGTCCGTCTTTGCCAAGGCGGCTTTCAATGGAAACTGGCAGTTTCGGATTGCACCGGTTTCCTCGCACCACTGCCTGGATGAGCGCGGCCCCGATGTACGCTCCGAATTCGGCATGGAATTCTTGGGAGAATTGAGTAATACCGAGAGGACCTGGAGGGATTTCGGAATCATATCCCATCGCGGCATAGGCCCTCTCCACTCCCGGATGCACTAATTCCAGCCGTCGATAGGCGTGACGAAGCTGCGCTTCGAGTTGAGATTGCCAATGCAAGCTGGTAAAGCGATGCGCCACCGGTACCGCGGGCGTCTCCGTTCCAGAAGGCCTCAGATTTTTTGAAAGCGCTGCGCGAATAGCCGCGTCTTCGCCTTCCAGTGCGCTATCAGGGCGGAGATGCTTCTCTTGAGTGTGGGCAGTAAATCGGATATAAAGAGTGGAGGTCTCAATGAGGCTTCCAATCTGCCCCTGAAGGGCTGCCAAATCCTGGTCCAGTAAGAGGTCCATACGAAGGGGGAAGCAGAACAGATATATAAATACTACTATTAAGTGGTTAAAGATTGTAGTTTTGATAATCGAACAAGGAATACCTTTAAATCGAAAAACGCATTCTAAAAAGCCATGGACATCGGTTCCGTCGTGGAAAGAGAATTTGAGAGAAGCGTGCGAGAGCGCTCCAGGGCCTACGCGTTTCCGACGACAGAGGCTAGCTACGCTCCAACAATCACAAATTCGATGGGCTACGCCGCCTCGCAAAGCTCGACGGCGAGTTTTGGCGCACAATCATATCTTAAAGCTGCCCAGACAGAAGGTTCCTATCGCCCTGCAAGATTCACAGCGTCGATAGATTCCATCGCGGCGGGGCAGACCCTGACAGCGAACGCCGCCCCAGTCAGCTACTCCAATCCCTCATTTGGTATCAGCTATCTTGTTTCCGACGCTCAGAAGCAGGAAGAGAAGAACGCGAAGCTGTACAATCCTAATCAAGTCCAAGTGACGCCCGCGAACACGCAGACTGCTGCTCTCGGCGCGCCGAACACGTGGAGCCGCTATGCCCCGCAGACAGAAACCCTGGTAAAATATGCTGACAGGTACGACCGTTATCAAGCTCCAAAAAGAGAGGGCGGCGAGAAATTCGCCCCCTCGACCATGGACCGCCTTCTGAGCGGAATGGTGAGGATAGTAAGCGAGCACTATCAGCGCGTCACGACCTGGACGCACACGCAGATGGGCGAGATGTACGATGCGGTCAGCCAGATCTTTCCTCAAGCTAACGGGCTTTCGTATGCCCAGCAAAAGGCCGAACAGAAGCAGTTCCTGGAAAAAGGCCCCATTCCCATCACGCAAGGAATGAGCCCAGCAGGAACGCAATACTTGGCGGGCACCGCGGCTATTAGAGACTTGAAAAAAACCGTCACCACCTTCTTTAAGGGTACAACCCGAATCCAGCTTTCATTCTTGAATATCAACGCGAAAAAGTAAAAACGTGCGTAACCTTTTTAAATCAACCCGCTCTCCTTCTTCCTACCTGTGATAAATGATTCCCGCAAGGGATGATTGAGGTAAGATGCTTCTTACCGGAGACTACAAGATGACCAACGACGCAGTATTGGAAGCCATTGAGGTCGCTAAGGCGACTGGCAAAATCAGGAAAGGAAGTAACGAAGTCACAAAGAGCATCGAGAAGGGAGAAGCCAAGCTCGTCGCTTTCGCGAAGGACACTGATCCTAAGGAGATTATCATGCACATCCCCATGCTCTGCAAAGAGAAAGGTATCCCGTGCTTTGAGATTGACACCAAAGAAGAGCTCGGCGGCGCGGCGGGAATCGCCGTTGGCACCAGCGCGGTCGCCATCGTAGTCGAAGGCGATGCTAAAGCACACATCGAGAAGCTCAAATAAGATGGCAGCCGAAAAAAAGGAAGCACCGAAGGCCCCCGCGCAGAAGCCAGGGGATAAGCCCACCGCCCAGCCGACATCCCCCCAGAAACCGGGAGACAAGTCAGCCGCCCCCCAGCAGGAGCAGCGCAGGGCGGGAATCGTGTTCTCAAGAGCCTGGCCCGCGGTCGTCGAGGAAATCATCGGCAGAACCGGCACGAGAGGCGAGGCCATCCAGGTGCGATGCAAACTCCTCGACGGCAGGGACCAGAACAAGGTCCTGCGAAGGAACGTCAAAGGCCCCGTGCAGATGGGCGACGTCCTCATGCTGAGAGAGACAGAGATGGAAGCGAAGCCGCTCAACAACGCCGGACGCGGCAGGAAGGCCTAAGATGGTGAAATGCACATTTTGCGGAAAGGAACTCGAGCCGGGCACCGGCACGATGTATGTCACCAAGGAAGGCAAGCTCTTGTACTTCACGAACAGCAAGTGCGAGAAGAACTTCATCAAGCTGAACAGGAAGCCCCTGAAGACGAAATGGAGCGAACGATGGCAGTCGAACAAGGCTTAGTGCTCATCAAGCCTGACGGTGTTGTCAAGCAGATTAGCGGGGACGTCATGAACCGACTCGCTGACACGGGCTTGCACCTCGTCGGAGCGAAGATGGTACAGGTCAGCCAGGAGCTCGCGCATGCCCATTACCACCACCTGAAGGACAAAGCGTTCTTCAAGGAGCTCATCGATTATATCATGGGCAAGCTCCATCAGCGCCCCGTGTTCGCGCTCGTCTACGAAGGCGAGAGCGCGTGCGAGCGCCTGCGCAAGGCGATTGGCGCGACCAATCCTGAAGAGGCCGAGCCGACGAGCATCCGCGGAAAGTACGGCAGAATCACGTCGAAAGGCGTGTTCGAAAACGTCGTGCACGCGTCAGAAAATCCCAAGGAAGCTGAACGCGAGATTAAGCTCTGGTTCGCTCCGCAGGATCTGATTCACGCGATGTATCCCACTGAAGAAAAGAGTGTAGAACAAAAAGTGAAGGTTTGGAGGAACTAAGAACATGGCAGAGAGAATGGCTGAGAAGGTAACGAGAATCACGAAGAATCCGAAGTTTATCAGGAACATTTGCACATCCGCGCACATTCACCACGGCAAGACCGCGTTTACGGACAATCTGCTCGCGGCGGCGGGCCACATGGCCTCGAAGTTCGCGGGCGATTTGGAAGAGGGCATGCAGACCTGGCAGCACAAGGACGAGCAGGAGCGCCTGATGACCGTCGACGCCGCTAACGTCTCCATGGTCCACGATTTCGGAGGAAGCGAATTCTTGATTAACCTCATCGACACGCCAGGGCACGTCGACTTCGGCGGAAACGTCACGCGCGCCATGCGCGCTATCGACGGAACTGTCGTTCTCATCTGCGCTGTCGAAGGCATCATGCCGCAGACTGAAACAGTCTTGAAGCAGGCGTTGAGAGAACGGGTCAGGCCCGTTCTGTTCATCAACAAGGTTGACCGCCTCGTCAAGGAGCTCAAGCTCGGCCCCGAGGAAATCCAGCAGCGCTTCGTCAAGCTCATCGCCAGCTTCAACAAGCTGATTGAAGAGATTGCGGAGCCGCAGTTCCGCGAAAAGTGGAAAGTCAATATCATGGACGGAAGCGTCGCCTTCGGCTCCGCGAGGGAGAACTGGGCGATGTCGTTCCCCTACATGAAAAAGAAGAGCATCTCGTTCAAGGATATCTTGAGAATTTATGAGATGGGCGAGGAAGAAAGAAAGGCCTGGGTCTGGGAGAACGCTCCCCTGCACGAGGTCATCCTCGACATGGTCATTAAGCACCACCCCGACCCCATCGACGCCCAGATCTACCGCATCCCCAAGATTTGGCGCGGCGACCCTGAGAGTGAATTCGGAAAGGACCTCATCACCTGCAATCCCAAAGGCAAGCTGGCGTTCGTCATCACGCGCATTGTCATTGACCCGAAGTCGGGAAAAGACATCTCAGCCGGACGCCTGTTCTCAGGAACGCTCACAACGGGAACGGAAGTCTACCTCAACAACGGCAAGCAGCATCAACGCATCCAGAACCTGTATGTCTACAACGGCATCAAGCCTGAACTTATCGACAACATCCCGGCCGGCAACGTGTGCGCCATCTCCGGAGTCGTCGGCAACGCGGGCGAGACCATCACGATAGGCGAGGAGCAGGCCTTCGAGGAGCTCAAGCATATTTTCGAGCCAGTCATCACGAAAGCCATCAAGCCCAAAAAACCCAACGACCTGCCGAAGCTCGTCGAGGTTTTGAGGAAGGTCGGGCGTGAAGACCCGAGCGTGCGGATTGAAATCCACGAAGAGACAGGCGAGAACCTGATTTCCGGAATGGGAGAGCTGCACCTCGAAATCATCGAGAACAGGATTGTCACGGAAAAAGGGGTCGAGGTCGTCACCTCGCCGCCCATCGTCGTGTACCGCGAGTGCATCACCAAGCCCTCGCAAGAGATTGAAGGGAAATCGCCCAACAAGCACAACAAATTCTACTTCACTGTGATGCCGCTTACCCCGGAAGAGGCCAAAATTATCAAGAATGGCACTGTCCCAGAAGGCCGCATCAAGAAGAAGAATCTCGATATCCGCCAATCCTTTATGGAAACGGGCATGGACTCGAAAGAAGCCGAGCAGATTAAGGACATCTACAACGGCAACATCTTCATGGAGAAGACGCGCGGGCAGGTGCACATGCAGGAAGTCCTCGAAATGATTCTCGACATGTTCGAGGAAGTCATGAGGAAAGGTCCGCTTGCGCGCGACCCGTGCCTCGGTGTCAAGGTCATCATGACCGACATGACCTTGCACGAGGACGCTATCCACCGCGGCCCCGCCCAGGTGTATCCGGCCATCCGCGAAGGTATCCGCGGAGCGATGATGACGGCCAACCCGATAATGCTTGAGCCCATGCAGGTCATGCTGATTGAAGCACCTGTCGAATTCATGGGCTCTGTGACTGCGCTCGTCGGCAGTATGCGCGGCCAGCTCCAGGACATGGACCAGCAAGGCAGCCAGGTGAACATCAAAGCGAAGCTTCCCGTCATGAGCATGCTGGGATGGTCGTCTGACTTGAGAAGCGCGACAGAAGGCCGCGGCGTGAGTTCGCTCGTCGACCAGAGCTTCGAGCGCATGCCCTCTGAACTGCAGCCCAAGGTCATCGGCGAAATCAAGCAGAGAAAAGGCTTGTCTGACTCGCAGCTGGGCGCGTAAATTTATTTTTTATTTTCAATTGATTTTTTCTCATTCAATTCCAAAAAATTAGTTTTCGAGACAACCGATTCTTTCGTCTCTTCCTCGAGTTCTTTTCTCGCATTGTGTGCAATCTTCCCACCTTTCTGAGCCGCGTTTTTGTTTTCGACAAACCCTTGCGCATTTCGCACCCGAGTGATATCCGTCGTCGCTTTCTCTCCCAGCATATTGAAGATAAGCTGCCAGTCGGTC
>JAUSJW010000058.1 GCA_030647105.1 Nanobdellota archaeon
CCTCTGACTACGACCTCATCACTCAGAATGAGGCGTTTATTCAGGCATCACAGGATACGCAGGAAGGGACGGCAAGGGGTTGGGGTGGTTACTATGGTAAGGAGATTCCCGAACATATTGAGGCGCTGGGGAAGCTCTATAAGGCCCGCGAGTTTTATCTCAAGCTCGACCAGAGCCTCCCCGAGAGCGAGAAATGGAAACTATTGAAAAAACAAGGATATCCCGGCACGCTCGGTGAACTCGTGCCCTCCGAATCTAAGTCCCCTCTGCAAATTCTCGATGACGCTATCAAATCCTCGAAGAACCAGCTCGACTTCGGCCGCGACGCTTCCGTGTCACAATTAACTCAGGCGAACGAAATCAACCAGAACAAGCGGCACCTCGTGGACCCGGTGAAATACGTTGACAGATTCACGACGCGCGGTTACGCGGAAGCGGCTATCCACGCGCTGGACCGGAGCCACGACCCGAGTAACCCGGTTGTTCTGACTCTCGAGCATATCTTTCCGGAGCGCTTCGGTGGGCATCCGGAAGAGCATATGTGGATTGTCAAGCGGGCGCGCGAGCAGATGGTGAACCTGCTGACTGAGCGCGAGACTGAGCTCGGGGCGAGCTTCACAAACAAGCCTTCCTATAAAGCGAATCCTAAGACGGGGGAAATGGAAATTCTCAAGCAGCCTAACCCGTTTTTCCGGCCTGGACTGAACCGGGACGAAGCGCGCAGGCTCGCGGAGCAGCATATTAAGATTACAATCGATACTGGGCATTTGAATTTATGGCGAAAATACTTCCAGCCTAAGCCGGGAGCAACGCCCGAGCAGAACGAATCCGAATTCAGGGGCTGGTACCTCGGCGAAATCGAGAAGATGGCGAGGGAGAAGATGATTGGCAACGTGCATCTTGTCGATAATTACGGCTATCAGGACGAGCATCTCGCGCCGGGGCAGGGAAACGCGCCAGTGACTGAAGTCATGCAGATTCTCAAGAAATACGGCTATGATAAGGCGTTTACCGTGGAACCCGGGGCGGACGCTTCTACAGACTTGTCTGACTTCCACGGCCTCATGAAAGCGTGGCGCCACTTTGGCTCCCCTATCTACGGGATGGGCGGTGGCGGAGGAGCGCCGATGTCGTCAGGCGGCAGAGGGCAGAGCTGGGGAGAAGTGCAGTATTCCTACTTCGGCCAGAACCAGCCGCCCTACTTCGTCTTTGGCGCGTACGCGCCGAGCAACGACTGGACGCTCTGGAGCCAGACGCCGATGGAGTAAGGTTAGCGCTTCATCAATGATTCCATTCGTTCATTGAACAGTGCTCTTGCTCGGGTTTCATTGCTTTCAGCTTCCAGTCCAGAGCGAGTCTCTGTATCGCTTGCTCCGCGCTGGAATCGGTTCTTTTGAGGGAAGCTATATTGGAAGCCCGTGACGGCTTCTGCCGCGGCGTTGGCGAAGGCAATCTTCAAGCCGTACAGACCTTGTTCTGTGCCTTCCGATAGTTCCGCTTTGGGAGTCCCATACATGAGACGTATCACTTCAGTCGTGCAGATGGGGCTGAAGCCTTGGAAGCCATACACCGCATTTGGGTTATAATCCCTCGTGACTCGTCTGCTGAGTCCGCCCGAAAACATTTCGCTTATCCTTCCCGGAAGATGGGATCTTCCCTCGACGAAGAGGTGGGGATTTGTCAGCACTTCTTGCAGCGTTACGCCTGTCTCTTCGACGTTATAATCCTGGCAGAGTTCATCGCCGCCCTGGCCGTCGAGCATGAACTTTAAGTCGGGGTGGCGTTCCCTGAGCGCTTTCTTGAAGGCCATCGAGACCATCACGTCTTGGAGGTCATGAGTTGTCTTGTAATCCTCCATCATGGCGACTGCATCTTCGAGCGTCGGTAGGGCATCTCGGGAAATTCCAAGAACTTCCCACTGGTTACGCGTTTTATACACCTTCTCGTGGAGGAATTCGACGAGCCTTCTCGCCTGCTCGACATCCTTTCCCCCTTCGCCAATCTTGAGCGTGAAAGCTCTAAGAGTTTGAGGGTCTCTTCCGAGCTCCCGCAGTGCTTTATTGGCGAACATGTAAACAAGGCCGCTGTCTGCGCCGCCCGAGAGTCCGATTCCAATTTCTTCTCCTTGCGGCACTTGACTCATGAATCCTTTGACTGCGCGGAACACCACGTTTCCATACGCTTCTCCAATCGCGCGAATGTCAGCAGGCTGCGGCGCGGGTTCAATGTATCTCACTGTTTTCGCGTCTCTATACTTGGCTTGCCCTTCTTCCAAGTCGAACGTCACCTGCACGACCGTATTGGCTGGAACCATCTTGGGATAGGTATAATGGAATTCTGTGCTTCTGAGATCATCGAGGGAGTTGACCGCTCCAATCATCTTGTCGAGCCGGTCGGATACAACAACGTGCGTGTCTTTTTCACCTTCCAGCACAACGTAGCGCATCGGGATAACAAGTGCTCGCGCAAGGTCTACACGCCCTACATCAGTACCTTCCAGATCCCGCCAATTCCAGAAATGATATTGGCCATTCAAACTATTGAATGTTTGGGGTGCAGAGAGGTCTAGACCCGGAATCGTGAAGCTCGCACGCTCTGCAGGCTCAGGGCGATGTTCAGTAAGGACCTGCGTTTCCAATCCTCCTTCAAAGAGGTCATGGAGCAGGACATTGCCTTTGCTCCTCTGCGTGAGATTGATTGTTCGCATCTTCGTTCTCCCTTCACATCCCCACAACCAAGGAGTGACTCTTTGAATAATAAACTTCTTAGCATTTTTTCTATCAAAACCGATACATTTATATCTAAAATAAGAGTATGACTGATTATGTCTTCAAACGAGCCTGTTGCGCCATTGAAGCTTGATGTCAAGGACCGCAAAATCCTCTACCAGCTCGATGTGAACGCTCGGCAGAGCGCGTCAGAAATCGGGCGGAAGGTCGGACTTGACAAGCAGGTGGTGGCTTATCGCATCCATCGCTTGCTTGAGGAAGGTGCCATCAGCCAATTCTATGCGGTGTACGACACGTCCAAGCTCGGATTCACGACGTACAAGATTCTCATTCGGCTGCAAAACACAACTACTGCAAAAGAGCAGGAAATCATCCAGTTCATCACAACGCATCCCCGCGTGCAATTCTCCATGAGCTGCGATGGGAATTTCGACCTTGTCTTCAACGTGCTCGCAAAATCGGCCATCGAGCTGAACGAGATTCTCGCGGATTTCGAGAACAAGTATGGAGCGTACATCGCGGAAAAGCAGCTTATTATCATGCTCTTATCTTCTTTCTTCACGCGCGACTACCTTCTCGGCAAGAAGATTTCCGAGCGGCGCAAGCCAGTTTATTTCGGCTCCAAGCCCGAGGAGATACGGCTCGATGAGACTGATTACTCTGTTCTCGGGCTGCTCGGAGAGGACGCGCGGATGCCTCTTATCGAGATTGCGAAGCGTTCCAAGGCGAGCGCAGATACGGTGGCGTTGCGGATTCGAAAACTGGAAAAATCCGGAATTATCCACGCTTATCTGCTCTTGCCGCAGTTCTCGGCCCTAGGCCAACTCTCCTATAAGCTCCTCTTTTCCCTGCATCACCTGAGCAAGGAACGGGAAAGCGCGCTCTATGAATTCTGCAGGCAGCAC
>JAUSJW010000059.1 GCA_030647105.1 Nanobdellota archaeon
GATGCTGATTGTGAAGCTTGCGAAAGGAAGGAAACGCTCCTTCCAAGGTCGGCCTCATTCTTCGGGACAGCTATGGCATCCCGGACGTGAGGACCGTTCTCAAAAAGCGCATTACTGAAGTGCTCGCGGCGAAAAAGCTGCGCCATGAGCTTCCCGAGGATTTGCTCGGCCTCATTCGAAAGGATCTCTCGCTTCACAAGCATTTCCAGCTCAACAGGCAGGACATGTCAGCCAAGCGCGGCATTCTCTTAACTGAGTCCAAGATTAACCGCCTCCTCAAGTACTACAAGCGCACCGGCAGAGTCCCGGAAAGCTGGAAGTACGACCCAGACAAGGCAGGCATGTATCTCGGATAAGCCCGAGAATTTTTTTCTTTTTTCTCAATACTTTTTTATACCCTCCTTCTTCAGGAGACGCTATGAAGAAAGGGAACATTTTTGTAATAGAGTTTCTGGTTGGCTCCCTCCTTCTGCTTTCTTACCTCATTTATAGCCAGCAGTTCACCCGGGAACCCCTGGATCTGTCTGACACCATTGGGAGCTACGCCAAGGAGTCTCTCGACCTCATAAAATCCACGCCCACACAGAACTTCGGCAACGTGACTATTGACGCCATCCCCGATTCGCTCTACTGCCCGAAGTGTATGCTCTCAGAGCAATTGGCGATTTTGCTTCTGCGGGGCGAAGACGCGGCTGCGGCCAACGCCACCAACCAGACCCTTACCTATGCCATTCCTCAGGAATTAGGGTACAGTATCGCGCTTTCGGGGCAAGGCCTCAAAAAAGAAGTTATCGTCCAGGACTCCGCGCAGTCCGACACCCTTATTGCCGCGAGCACGCTCGTCTCAGGCCTCAACGGCACGACGCGGGATGTCTACGTGTTCCAGTTGAGGGTGTGGGGATAACGCTCTTTGCATGACTTCAAGCCCCCTAAAAGTTATCCAAGAGTTAATAACCGAAAGTGTATCATTCTCTATTCATGAACAAAGCAACTCTTGTAACCGCAGTGCTGGCACTCATTATCTTCAGCTCGATTCAAGTCTTAGCCTTGTCGCAAGACGCGGCAATCAAGACCGCTGAAACGTACTTGGAAAGCACTGCATTACCTGATGCAAAGCGCAGCCTTGCGGAAACCTACCCCTCGACGGAAATCAGGCTAGCCTCTGCAGGGGTCATAAGGGATAAGATAGAGCACATCGGAAGCCAAGACCTCTGGTTTGTGCCCCTGGAGATGGAGTTCCAGATGCAGAAAGAGGGGAGCGCCGAGTGGCAACTTGCCCGCAAACTCTTCATCCCTGTGTATGTCGATGAGAATTCAAACAGCGTTTCGCCCGCTTTATCCAAAATTACAAGCCCCGATGTCTTTGCGTGCAGCGATGGAGGAACCTCAACGTGTTCCGGAGTGTTCATCAGCATCAATGACGGAGGGACTATCGAGGAGGCTGAAGGATATCGAGGAGGCAGGTATGTTCCCAATCAGGAAGCGCTCTCGCGCTACAAGGCTATCCTGACCGAACAGCACTACGCGCAGGATAAAGGAAACTATTGGTACGTCCCGGCCTCTGAGCTGAAAGCCATCGCAGGATACGATTGGGTAATCGAGATTCAACCGAATGGTGTGATGACTAGTTTAGGGGTTTCCCAAGACAAACAACTCTCTGCTCCCTCGCTCGGATGGATTGCAGGAATACTCGTAGGAGCCGTCGTCTTGTTCGCGGTGTGGAAAGCGAAACGGAAAGGGTAGAAATTAATCGCGATGCGTCATCTCTTCTCACACACTGCCTGCATGGCATTGAGGAAGATTTTCGCGTGTTCCATGCTCTCTCTAGCTGGCTCTCTGTTGGCTTGGGGAAGGATTCGGTAGGTGAACGTTCCTCGTTTCTTTTTCTCTTCTTTGAAGATTCCAAGAAGGACCTCTGCTCTGACTAACGCCTGTTGGTAAATCTTCAACAACTCGACATCAAGCTCCCCGCTGTCGACAAATCCTTTGAAGGCTTCGTACGCTTTTCTGTGCTCTTCTGGTGCGACCACTGCAATCCCTTTCTTAAGCAAGTAGGCTTTGGCGGCGAAGAAGATGCTGTAATAGCTATGCGAGATGACTGCGCTGAAATAGGTTTCCGGGTCCCGAATGCCAAACGTTTTGGTCTGCAGTTCGGGGTTCTCGCTTATCTTAAAGATGATTCCGGCAAGTTTGTACTCATTTTCCGCCCTATGAATACTCAAATTTGAATCCATTGGTTATTCCCTCCTCAAGTATTGCGTAAAAAATCAAGGGGTTCTGTATCGCGAAATGCTTTCTCGCTATCTGCTTTCCGAGATTTTCATCGGGGTCTTTGAGCATCTGAAGCATCTCCTCTTTTAGGAAGACATGGGTGTCGAGGGGAATCACTATTCTGATTTCCGCGGCGTTCATTGAAAGTTCGCAGTTCTTTTTATCCTTTTCTGAGTTGACGAAAATCGCGACATCCAGATCGGATTTCTCCGTTTGTTTCCCTTCGACGTGGGAGCCAAAAACGACAATGGACGCGAACGGAACGCCCGCAAGCTCCTGTTGTATCCTACGCAGGGCCAGCTTCGCTAAATGGGGGAGCTTCTCCGGTATCAGGATGCCAAAATAGGCGAGGGTTTGCGTGTTTTTAACATTGACAGCATAGAGGAACATGTTTCCGACTTCCCTCTTCTTGACGAGGTCTTCTTCAATGAACTTGGCTATGGCTTTCTGAATAACTGAATTTGATTTTTCTTTCGAGAACTCTTTTATCTGCCGGTAAGTCAGCTCTTTGTAGGGTCTTCTGAGGAAAGCTCCAAAGACGCGTATCTGTTTTGGCGTGAGCATTGTAAAACCTTTTTTAGGGTATAAACCTACCTTTATTTAGGTTTTTATATAAATGTTTCGGTCGATGCCAGAACTCAACGGCAAACGGAAGAAGGTCTACGTGTTCCAACTTAGAGTTGGGAAATGACCTTGCTCTTCTTTCTTCGCGAGCGTTTGTAGAAATATTCAATAACCAACAACGAGATGATGGCACCGACGTTAAATGCCCGTTCTACACCTTGAGATAGTGGTTCTTTATGGATAAAATTGCCGAAGATGATAATGAACACCGTTAAGCAGGTAGAGGTGGCCCACATGACAAATAATACGAGAAATGGGTTGAATTTGCTGCAGACTGCCCTTACCCTGTCAAGCGCCTTGAAGCCTATATAAAACCAAAGAACCATTACTAGAACAACATTAATCAGGGTTTCGGTTAATGAGCCGCTCACATATGGGACGCCAACGACCCTTAAAACCCCCCTTAGGAGTCCATACAGAAACAGCGAGCAGACAATCACTAATCCGCCATAGATACCATATCTAAAATGCCTGCTTTTGTCAGGGGTAACCTTCTTCAATGATTTTTCTTTGAGTATGCCCATCTAGACTCCCTAGTCTTTGCTGGATATAAAAATCTTCTCAGAACTAATCCATATCCGCGCCCTGGAAAGCGAGTAAATCCTCAGTCGTCAGCTTCTGCCCTTTCTTGATTTTCTCTTCGACGCCGAGCTTCTTCTCTTTCAGCGTCTCTCTTTGCTTGCGTCCCTCGCGCTCCATCTGCTCCTGCCGCTCGCCGGAAACCTGCGCCGAGAGCTCGTGGACTTCGGAAAGCAAATTCTTGATTTGCTCGTTCTTGTCGTTGAAGAGTTTCTTGTGCTCGATGAACGCCTGGAAGGCTTCCTGCTCCTTCACCTTAATCTCGTCAATCTCCTTCGAAGCCACCAGCAGATTCTCATGCCGCTCCTGGCTTTCCTTCGCCTGGTTCTGCACGCGCTTGTGGCTCTCCTGCGCCACCTGCTTCTGCTCGTCCGTCAGCTTCGACAGCGTGTTAATCTCTTTGATAATGTTCGAAACTTCTTGAGCGTCCTTCAAGGTCTTTTTCAAGTCCTTGATTTGCTTCATGATTTTCTTTTCCTTGTCGAAGGACATCGGCTCGGTCTCGACTTTTCGGTCTAGAGTCTCAATCTGCCGTAGAATGCCCGAAGGGTCCTTGATATTGTGCTTTTTCAGAGCCTCGTCGCGCTTCTGCTCCAGCTCCTTGAGTTTCACGACCGACCCCTTCACCGCGTCGTTGAACTTGTCCCGGTCCTGCTTGAACGCGCGAACATCCTTAGTCAGCGTGTCTCGCGACTGCCTGCTCTTCTTGATTTCCTCAATCAGGCTGTGGATTCTTTCAGAAAGCTCGGATTTCGCCTTGAAATGGCGCTCCTTCTGCTCGTTAATGGCCTTGAGCTCTGTCTGAAGAGCGGCGATCTGCGCCCTCTTCTCAGAAATCTGGTCTTGAAGCTTCTTCTTCTCTTCAGCTGTCAGCATGCGGTGTCCTCTTGACTGTCATGAATATAAAAAAATAAAATGAAAAAAGGCTTAGCCGAACAGGGCGCCAAGTCCAGCCGCGGCCTCAGCCTCGACCTTCTTGTCGTCCACCTTCGCTTCCTTCTTCTCCTCTTTTCCGTGAGCGGGGGCAGCAGCTGCGGGAGCCGCGGCGACCGCGACGCTCGCCTTCTGGATGGCCTCGTCGATGTTGATGCCTTCGAGTGAAGCGCAAAGCGCCTTCACGCGGGACTCATCAACCTTCGCGCCGGCGGCGTGAAGCACTTTCGTTACCGTTGACTCTTCAATCTTGCCGCCCGCCTTGTGGATCAGCATTGCCGCGTAGATGTATTCCATGGTTGTGTTCCTCGTTAGTTTTATTCGATATTGGCAGTCTCTTTAACGCCCATCATCTGCCGTTGGGCCTTCGCTAGGAGTTCAGGCATGACGCCTGCAACTAGGATATTCGCTTCAGTGCCCACGGCTTTCGCTTCGCGGTGCAGCTTGCCAATCATGTCAGGCATAAACTCTTTCACAGGATAGGCTGCCTCGAAAGCGAGGTTGCGCGCCCAGACAGCTGCCTGTGCGAGGTTCGCCTTGAACTGGTCCTCGTCGATGTCCAGCACTTTCTTGTCATAGACCGTGCCGGCCTCGTAAATAGCAGTAATGTCAAGGCCAATCTCCATCGGCTTGATGTCGAGTCTCATAAGCTGGCTCGCGACTTCAGCCGAAATGGGCTTGCCTTCCTTGACAATAACCTTATCTTCTTTGATAGCAATTTTTCCAGCGTCGACTCCCGCTTTAATGCCGAGCTTGCCTAACTCGCCGATGACGGGGCCGGGCGCAAAGGGAGTAGGGCCAGCTTTGACAATGATGTCGTGAGGCGCAATCTGCCCTCCCTTGGCGTACGCGGGTGACTTAGCCTTCTTGATAATCTTGTAAATGGAGAATGGGTTTTCCTTAGTGAGCAGCAGCGCGGGCATGCCAACAAGGCGCGCGTCGAGCTGGAGCAGGTTCTTCTTGCTCTTCTCAGCTTCCTGTAGCGCGAGTTTGATGAGCCTGCGCTTAGTCATGAACATCTCGGCCTTGCCGCGCAGCTTGCCCCTCATCTGTTGCAGGGCGCTCGCGGGCAGGTTCTCCATATTTAGGATGCCAACAATTGGATAGTCAGAGAGGAGCTTCGCGACTTTCGCCACTTGCTCTTTCTTATAAGAAGCGGCTTTGGTCGTGTGGCCGTGGTCCTTATGCGTGTGGCTCATTGCGCGGCCTCCTTGCCTTTCTTCTGCTCAGTCTGGTCCTCAATCTTAATGGGCTTGCCCATGGTGGTTTTGAGGTAGACCGCCCGGATGTTGTGGACATCGTTGGGCAGCGCGGAGACCAGCGCCTTGTAGAGCGTGATGATGTTGTCCACGACCTCGTCTTCTTTCATGGCTTCGTTGCCAATCGCGGACTGGAGGACGGGTTGATTCTCGATGCGGATGCGCACGGTCTTCTCAAGCTTGTCTTTGAGAATCTCCAAATTAGCGTTCGGAGGAACGACACATCCCGCTTTCGGATTGGGCATCTTCGCGTGCGGGCCGAGAACCTTACCAAAGGTCGTAGCGACTTTCGGCATGATGTTCGCCTGCGCGACGAAAAAGTGATGGTCGTTCGCGAGCTTCTTGAGCGTGCGCTTGTCGGTGTACTTGCCGAAGTCGTCTACAGAGATGACAGTGTTGAAATGCTTCTTCGCCTGCTCCTGCAGCTCAACGTCCACCAGGGCGCAGATTTTCGTCGGCTTGCCGCGAGTGAAATGGAGCTGGCTGTAGACGTCCACTCGGTTTTCCGGCTTCTTGAGGTCCAAGTCTTTTAGATTGACGATAATGTCTACCGACTGGACGAAATTTTTCTTCGGAGAAGACTGCTTGAGTGCCTGTAAGGTCTGCTGAACTTGGCTTTTTTCCATGATGTTCCCCTCCTAGCCGCTGTGCGGTTAGTCTCTGGGATTAGGATTAGGGAACCTAGGGGCATATATAAAGGTTACTTTTTAGCCAATTGCCTGCGGCGAATGAGCACCATTGCCACAAACGACCATTCGGTAAGAACAAGATAGGCGGGATAGAGCGTGGTCAAGAGGGAGTACTGGTTGAGCGCGAATAGCGCGATGAAATATTTAGTGCCATTCAGGATATAGGTGCTAGCAGTTTCTTCTTCTGGCTTGGAGAACGACTTGCGGAACGTGGGGAAAAACGCGAAGGCGTCAATCAGGATAGCGAGGACAACGGCGAGCAGTGGGTTGTTAGTGAGATACCAGAGCAGGAGGCAGACTAAGGCGCCGGCAAGGCTCAGCCAGTCCGCAAATACAATTCGTTTCTCGCCTATCTTCAATGCCGCGACAAAAATGAGTAGGCAGGAGAGAGCTGTAAACGCAGTAACCCACGCGCCCGGACCCGCGTTCCCGACCAGCTGTCCGGCGAAGGCGATGCTGCCTAGAAGGCCCCAAAGGAGCCAGGAGAAAGCGTGCGGCTTGGTCTTGCCCCGGAAGACGTCTCGGAAATAAAAAAAGTAGCCAATCACTCCAAGAATGCTCGCGATGATGGCTAAACTGACCTTGTAATCTAACATAAGGAGTACGCCGCGGGACGCGTATAAAAAGATTCTCTCTGTAGCCCCGGAAATGTTTATATGTCGTTGAAGGTTCTCCTCTGTTATGGCAACCCGCCCCTTGAGAGCGTATGCTGCGCTGGTAGCATCTCCTCCTAGCGTGACCGATACCTTCCACACCGTCGCGGAAATAGCGCAATGGTACGAGCGGACACTCGAAGGAATCGCAAGAGTCTGGCTCTTGGGGGTAAGGGAAGAAGGCGATTTGGGCCGCTCTAGCTGGGGCCATCGTATTCGCGCTGGTGTCGTTTT
>JAUSJW010000064.1 GCA_030647105.1 Nanobdellota archaeon
GATGCCGCGGACTCTTTTCTCAATCCACTCATCGGAGTACCCTTTCTGGCGGTAGAGCTCGCGCATTCTTGTTTGCGCCAGTTCGGGATTATCGATTTCTTGGACGCGCTCATAGCCCACCTTTGCGAGCCAGAGCTTGAAGGGTTCGGCGTTCTTGGAAGGGATGGATTGGATGATGCGGAAGAGCCCCTCTGTATTGGCGCAATCAGTCTCGTAGTTCTTGCCGTCGGCAGATTCTAGCTTGAGTTGTACACAAAATGTGTACAACTGAATTCCCTGTTCTGATTCTCTTGCCTTGAGCATATTCCAATAGTTTCTTGGATTCGTGCTTTCGGTGAGCGCCTCAACGACATCAACCACCGAGAACCACCACTCGTTCTCGTGCCATGCTTTGCGGATGCCTTTGCCTTGGAATACAGACAATGCTTTGTTGGTTTCCATGCTGCATTTGAAGAAGAAGTCCTTAATAAGCGCCGCGCGCGGAAACCGTGTCCAGTGCTCTTCTCGTCGTCGAAGAATTTCCGGAAGTCCTGTGCGTTTTTCCGGAAGAGGAGATTGCACCTTTATTCTACGCGAAAAGAAGAAAAGATGGAAGCGTTTCGCGCGTCTTCGGCCCGGAATGTTTATATTTCCTTCTTGTCTGGATTCTATTGTGAACTCCGCGACTAAGACTTTGCTGTACTGCTGCTATGTCTGGTTCTTCGCCGAGGGCATGCTCGGGCCCTTATTCGCGGTGTTCTCCCAACGTATCGGAGGAGACGTGCTTGACATTTCGTGGGCCTGGGCTACATACCTGGTTTCCATTGGAGTGCTGAGTCTCATCGTTGGAAAAATCTCCGACGGCAAGGCGGGGAAGCTGGGGATGATGCTGGCGGGATTCACGCTCAACACGCTCTTCACGTTCGGTTACCTGCTTGTGCGTACGCCTTTCCAGCTCCTGCTCATCCAAACAGGCATCGGGCTAGCAAACGCCCTTGCGTACCCCACGTGGGATGCCCTGTACGGGGAACATGCCGGAAGGAAACGGGATGGCTACACGTGGGGGCTCTCCGATGGAGGCAACCACATCGCGACGGGCATAGGTATTCTCATCGGTGGATTCATCGTGAGCGCGTTCTCGTTCAGGGCTCTCTTTTTTACTATGGGCGTTCTTCAGGCGCTCGGGACTGTCATCGCCTTCCAGCTGCTAACCGTTCTTCCCAGAAAACGCGCTCAGAGATAGTTATTCCACTTCATCAATCTTGACAAAGCCCTCGTTAATAATCGCGAACTGGAGCTTCTTGTCTTCGGGAATGGAGCGATGAGTGACGATTCTCGCTTCCCGGCGGTTGTCCTGGCGCTTTTTGAGCTCGACAATGCACTTGCTCCGGTAGCGCAGGATGTCGCCACCGACCATCTTGACCTCTGTTTTGTTCTCGAAGTCCGCGTAGACCTGGTTGGTCGCGAGAATCGGGATATTCTGTTTTCTCGCGATTTCCATGAGATAGTTGACCTGCCAGATGAGCAGGTTGTTGAGGTCCTTGAAGTCGCGCTTTCTCGCGAGCTCGAGGCGGTAGAAAAGCGTTAACGTATCTACGACGATGAGGCCAATCTTGTCGCTGACGAGCTGGCTGAGCTTCTTGAGAGCCTCGTTCTGTTCCTGAAAGCTTGTGGGCTTGAGGAGGATGAGATGGGCGAGGAGCTTTTCGGTCTCGTCGCCCGCGAGCTGGCGAAAGCGCTCCATGGAGAACCCGCCCTCGGTGTCAATGTAGATGACTTTCCTCTTCAGCCGCGCCTGGGTGATAGCGGCGAGCATGCAGAGGGTTGTTTTCCCCGAGCCGCCGGGACCATAGAGCGTTGTGAGCATGTCGCGCTCATAGCCGCCTTCGAGAAGCTCGTCGAAGACCTCGGAGCCGGAAGAGACTTTTGTGTCCATGGGCTAGGGAAGGGAAGGAAGGTATAAAAACGTATGTCCAAAGGAATCGTCTTTTCGGATGAGGTTACTTAAGGGTCTCAAGCGGGTCGACAAACCCGGGATTTTCTCGCTCAAATGTGCGCGTTTCTGTACGACCATTCAAGAGAGGCCTTGCAGCCTCGAGAAGGCTAAACCGACTCAAAATCCCATAGCGAGCATACGCGTCCCTTACAATCTGGGGGCCTTGAGCGAAGAACTGAGCGGCTTCCGAAGGCATACCTGTAGAATACGATGTACTGAAAATGCGTTCTGCGCCAGTAACTGGCGATGTTGATTCAACCGTATGCCTCTCGATATGGAAAAAGTCGGGAATGGTCCCAGCGAAGAGGGAAAGGGCTTCCCGACCAGCGGCATGCTTTGCATTCTCATCTCCCCCCTTCGCCTCGAAAGCCGCCGCGTAAATCGCAGGCGCGTTGGCGAAATATCCCGCCTTGACTCCCGGAGCGTCTTTAAAAAACGTGCCCCCCTTTCCTTGGTCGTAGGCCGCGACGCACTGCGCAAGATGTGGAATGGCTGAGACGGCGCCGGCTTTTTCAAGCTCCAGTGCCGCCGTCAGATAAGCAGGAGTGTTTCCCAGCCTATGGTTGAAAGTCTGATACGCCCCACCTTCAATAAAGGGAAGCCATATGAGCCTCTCTGGGTCATTCAAGCGCTCGTGAAGATTGCGCGAGAAACGCGGCTCAAGCACCAATATTCCAGCGCTCACCGCCAAGATTCCTTCTTCGCTCCCAAACCGAGGAGCCGCCTGGATGAGCGCAACCGCGGCATCGAGCGTCGGCCGCGCTATCACCTGCTCGGAAAGCAACGTCGCTGTTTCCATGATTGCGAAGAGGCCTGCTGCAGATTTATCCGCCAAATCTGGCGCTACCCGAAGCAGTTCATCTGAGGGCATAGCGCCAGCGCCAAAAAAGGTAGGGTGTTGTGTGCGTGCGCTTTGCGTACGGTAAGCTTCGCGCAGGTCCCTTATCCGCTCGAAAAACGTTGAAGACAATGTGTCCGCCGTTCTGAGCCTTTCGACGCCAGTTATGAAATCGCCAGTATGCGTTTCACCCATCGTCACGAGAATCCTGGCAAGAGAAGCGTCGTCTCCCCCAAGAGCCAGATATCTGTCCCTCATACCCGAGGTGATAGAGCCCATCTATAAAAAGATACTGGCTAGTCAAGAAGCTATAGCTTATTCCCGTCTTTATTGAGCATGAACCAAGGCATCTTTTGGCCGAAGAGGACCTTGAGGATGCCGACATTGACGTAATACGTCACCATCAAACCGACGCTGAAGGAAGCGCCAATCATCACGAAGGTCTTGCGCAGGTTCTTGACCTTGTAGAGGGCAACGAAACTGGCGAGTATGATACCCGACGTGAGGAGTGTATTGACACCCATGTGGCTAATGAATTTTACCAAGTCGATGGGCGCGGGCTTATCTGTGAAAAAACTGAGCGTGCCCGTGACAAAGAGGCTGAGGAGGAGGAAGGAGAGGAAGTAGCCTGTGCAGAAAAAGGAGATGTAGAACTTGTCTTTGAACGTGACTCTGGCTGAACCGTAGAGTTCCTTCGCGTGCTTTTGGAAGGAGGCGATGACCCCATAAGCCCATCGCATCTGCTGTTTATAGAGGTCTTTTGTCGTGTGCGGAACTTCGCCCGCGCATTCGAGCGTGTCGAGGTAGAGAATGCGCTTGCCCGCCTTGAAGAGGCGCAGCGAGTATTCTATGTCCTCGGTGAGGCTGCCAGACTCCCATTCTCCCAGGGCGAGAACATCGCTCTTGCGGACCGCTTCGGCAGAACCGCAGAGGAAGGATATTTTTGAGTGGCCGTGGAGGAAGGGCAGGCAAATGTGATGAAAGACTGAAACGATGGTGGAGCCGAGTACCGTGACAACGTTGCGGTTGGAATCCAGGAATTTCCATCGCGCCTGCACAGCGGACACGGAAGCACTGTGGATAAAGGGGGCGACGATGCGCCTGAGGAAATCTGGCTCTGGCACGAAGTCCGAATCGAAGATGACGAGAATATCGCCGGTCGAGCGAGCGAGCATGCTGTTGAGGTTGCCCGCTTTATAGCCCTCGTTAGAGCCGCGCCTTGTGACGAGGAGGCTGTTTTCCTTCGCGAAGTCTGCGATTCTCGCGGAGATTTCCAGGTTGTCCGAGTCGTCACCGATGATAATCTGAACCTTTTCCTTAGGATAGTCGAACGCGAGGCACGCCTGGGCGCATCTCAACGCCGCGAGCTCGTTGAAGGTGGGAATCTGCACGGTCACTTTTGGCGCCCGCTCCTCGATAAAAGCAGGCTCTTTGCCCTTTCTCGCGAAGATAGAGTAGAGAGACATAACGCCATAAATGACGCTCAAGACTACCGCGACGCCGAGGAGGCCATAGAAGAGGGCGTCGAAGAATGCGTGAAACACGTCCAGCAGGGGCCTTGAGAACAGGATATAGGCGTCGAAGAGGCGCTGGCCGAAACCAGCGTACTGTTCAATGAATGCAAGGATAAAGGAACCGATGCTCATACGTCACCTGATAAAATACCTCTTCTTTGTGAAGCCGTATATTAAGAGACTGAAGGCGATGACGGTATTTAAAGCTATCGTGTAAGGGAAGTAGAAAAAGAGAGCGAAGAGGTTCCCGAGGGACAGCCTATCCTTGAACATCCGAATCGAAATCAGGATCAGGAGCATGCTGATGAGGCCTGAAAGCACTCCAAAGGCGTTGGTGAAGGTGAAGCCCCACTCGGGAATCTTGTAGAGGACGTAGAAGGGCCCTGAGAGCGTGAACCATCTGAACAGATACCAGAAGGTCTGCGCCCCTGTGGCCTGGTTGAAGGGGAGCCAGTAGAGCACCTGATAAACGATGACTGGGACGCTCAGGAAGGCGTAGACGCTCCACCAGTACTGGTTGACGTAGAGGAAGACGATGGAAGGCGGGGGGCGCTTTGAGAGCAGATTCCTGTTCTTATTGAGCGCCTGGAGTACGCCCATCCACCACCTCGAACGCTGGTTGTAGAGCTCCCGAAGCGTCTCTGGGACTTGGGTGAGGCAGAGGGCGTCATAGACATGGACGGTGCGAAAGCCCGCGAGGTGGAGTTCGAGCGCGATGTCCATGTCCTCGGTAAGCGTGTCCTTCTTGAAGCCCCCTATCTTTCTGACGACCTCTTTCTTGTAGCAGGCGAGCGCCCCGAAGAACCACGCGCCGGTGCCGAACGCGTCAGAGAAGCTGCGGCGGATGAGGTTGTTGTAGTGGTACTCGATGTTCTGGAAGTAGGTGAGGGGCGAACGCGGATTCCGAACCCTGCTCGAGCCGGTCGTCGCGCCGATAGAAGGGTCAGAGAGCGGGCGCACCAGATGGTTGATGCAGTTCTTGTCCACAAGCGTATCGGCGTCGATGGTGAGGATATACTCATGCTTTGCCCGCTTCATCCCCAGATTGAGCGCCGCGGTCTTTCCACCATGGCGTCCGCGAACGAGCAGAACGGAAGGATAGCTCTTCGCTATGTCTGCAGTGGCGTCAGACGAGCCGTCGTCCACGACGATGACCTGCATCCTTTTCTTGGGATAGGCGCTCGCGAAGACGGCGTTAAGACAGTCCCTGATACGCTCCGCCTCATTGTACGCCGGGATGATGACGGTGACCGGGGGCTCAAAGGGCGGATACACGACCCTTCTGAAGAGAGAGACGACATAGACCAGGAAGATGAAGAACAGAAAGAGGAAGAGAATGAAGAAGAGGACGCTTGTGAGCGTCAGGAGCGAAATCATGAGAGAAGACGGGGAAAACGCTATATAAACATTTTGACTGAGCGGAGGTAGAAGACGATTCCGCCAATGATGGAGACCGCGAGGACGACCGCGCCGATGTAGACCGCCGCCACGGCAAGGGAATTTCCGGGCCGTGGATGCTCCTTGATGTCTTTTTGCGCAGACCTGCCGAGCAGAATGGCGAGGGGTGCTGTGACATAGTTGAGCGCCGGGACGAGCCCGAGATACGCGATGAGGAACGCCGCCTTCGCGAGAGGATGTGTGTCTTTTCTGCGTAGCACGAGGAAGAGGGCGACCAAAAAGCTCAGGAGATAGACGATGGCGAAGACAATAATCGAGATCTCGATGCTTGTGAACGCCATGGCCCTGTTGAACATTGGGGGGTATAAAGGGTTTTCGGAGAGTTAATAAGCAATTTCACCTCAAGAAGGCTTATGGACAAGAAGCTGATAGCGATTTGTGTTGTTTTGTCAGCAATTGCTCTTGCGACTATTGGTCCGCTCTGGTGGGACGGCGCGACGTACATTGGGATGGGAAAATACCTCTGGTCAGGCGGAACTTCAGGCTTGTGGGAGGATTCGCGGCCACTGGTTTGGCCCCTGTTGTTAGGCGTTATTTGGAAGATGGGTTTACCGCCGGTTGAGAGCTCGCAGGGCCTTGCTTTCATTTTCGCTTTAGGATGCGTTGTAATGACCTATCTTATCGGCAAGAAGATGCGCAATGAGCGCGTCGGGCTCATCGCCGCGCTCCTCGTTTCGTTCACGCCCGTGTTTTTGCGATTTTCCACTCGGCCACTGAGTGAAATTCCGTCTACGTTCTTCATCTTGCTTTCGGTGTATTTCGTGCTCAAGAATAAGGCGGGACTCGCGGGACTCTTCGCTGGCCTTGCCTGCATGACGCGATTTTTGCAATTGCTTCCCGCACTGATTCTTGGCATTTGGATTGTTTTCAAGAGAAATCCGGAACAAAAAAAATCAAATGGATCTGCCCTTAAGGGAGTCGCTTCCATCAAGTATTCCGCACGATTCCTCGTCTGCTTTCTCCTTCCGGTGATCCCCTATCTCGTCTTCAATCTCATCAACTATGGAAACGCGCTCCACCCGTTCCTGGTTCAGATAGAAATGACGCGACTCACGGGATGGCCCTGGCATGGGCCGTGGTGGTGGTATCTCAAGGAGCTGCCGTGGGAGAATTTCCTGCTCTTGCTTTCTATTCCAGCGACGTGGATTGCTTTCAAGAAGAAAACCGATTTGCGGCTGCTCTCGGTTATCGGCTTTGTTTCGCTGATTGTGTATAGCCTCATCGCGCAGAAGGAGCAGCGGTTTTTGCTTGTGTTCCTGCCGTTTCTCGCGCTGCTCGCCGCGTCTGCCCTGCCAAAGAACAAGCTCTCGCACTCCCTGCTTATCGGAGCGTTTCTGGTGCAATCCTTAATTGTCTTTCCGCTCCTCTCGCCAGGGGTTGCGGTGCCTGACTTCAACCTCCCATCTGAAGGGCGTGTGTGGGTCAGTTCTCCCCTGGTGGTTGCTCGCGTGGACAACCCGGCGACGCCGGTCTATTATTCCGTGTTCAGCGTGGAGAAAGCGTGGGAGATTTCAGCATTGAATGGCGCGCCTCTCGTCATAAGCGAATGCGACTTATTGTGCCGTCCGGGCGATAGCGCGTGCGACATTGAGAAAGAAAAACTGTTTTCCGCGCTTGCCAAGAAAGCGACGGTGCTTGAGAACGGGGATTGCCCTTACCTGATTATTTCTTGATGAAATCCGCCATCGTGAAGCCCTGTGGTTTTTCCACCTTGACCTTGGATTCTTCCTCTTTTTCGTCTTGTTCGACCAACCTGATTTTCAGGAGCTTTTCGAGCTTTTTCGCGAGCGGAACCGGCGGCTCGTGGTGGCCGGATTCTATGGCGTGCATGAACGACGCCTTTTCGTTGAGCTGCTTCGCGAAGTCTTCTTGATTGAGGCCTAATTGCTCGCGCTTGGACTTGATGAGGGTGGCGTAATTGCCCACGACTGACTCATTGGGAACTGAGAACTGCTGAGCGGGGCGAGGCCTGAACGAGCCTTGCTGTGGCGCTTCCTGCACTTGGCCGAAGCGCGCGCACTTCTCGCAGACGGTGATGAGAGAGCCTTCCACTTTCGCCTTGACCAGATGGCCGGCGGAGCCGCACATGTCGCAGACTGCCATGGAAGTTTAGGTAGGGCAGAGATTTATATGGTTTTCCTTGGCGGTGCGCGGGAATGAAGAAATAATAGGCCATAGAAAAGAATAAATACTCTTCCGATAGGGGTAGGCTTAACAGTTCAAAGGTAGAACAAAAATGATGGGCGATAGTATCAAGGCTAAGGAAGAATCCAGTTTTCTGGTTTTCGCATGGAGAACTCTTTATCATACCAGCAAAGAGGCGCGTGAGTTGGCGGCGCTTGTTTGCCTGCATTTCCATATTACGGGCATTGAGGGGTATGCATCGGCCGTTCAGGGTTTCAAGGGGTTTATAACTAGCCTTCAAAATCGATTTGAAAGAGAGAAATCGGATCACCTGGCGTGGAGTACAGCGCAACATGATCTCATTAATGTAATCAACGCTCTTAGAGGGACCGCAACACGCCTTGAGCAAACGCTCACCATCCTTAGCCAAAGTACCCCACCCCGAGGGTTCACCTCACATGAGGGTGGTTCACCCCCTCCAGGATATTGGGACTGGCTTAAGGACAAGATTATGGACTTCCAGGAGGTTCAACAGGAAACCTCGATTGCGAATGGCATTGAAGCATCGCTACCCATAATCCACCGATTACATGCTACTCCCGATTTCCCCTATACGGCGGCGTTACTGTTGTGCGGGCATCCCATCGGCAACCCCGCCCATAGCAAAGGATTGAGATTCTGGCAACTTCTCGAGAAGGTACGAGCTAAACTGATTGAGGATTGTGGGATGATTCATCGGGATCATCGGATAACAAATAACACGACAGAAGAAATTCAACTTAAAAAATTCGTAGAAAAGATGGCCCGTGAGTTCGACGCAGTGTTTCAGTATCTAGAGACTGAATTTAGAAAACGGACGGCTGCGGCGTAACGCGCAACGACTATTGGCGATTTCTCAGCGGTTTAGCAAGTCACTTTCCCGCACCACCACTCGCGCCTAAACTCGACAGGCCAGGCCTGAGTGAAGGTGTTGGACTGGATGTTGCAGACGTAGCCGGAAGTGTCGAGATAAGAGGCTTTGCCGATGGTTCCTTTCAGGGCGGTCTGGCCTTTCCAATACTCTGCTTTCTGCTCTTCCGAGCAGTCCGAGAGGTCGACGACGCAGGAGGCGCCAACGGAATTACAGGTTTGCGTTGGAGGGGGAAGCTCTATGGGGTAATTACATCCCTCTCCATTCCAGTTCCCTCCGTTCCGCTCGCAGGCCTCTTCCGAAGACCCGCCGCCTGAGCCCTTTGTCGAGGCGGTGAGCGTTCCATCAAACTTCACAAGATACATCGCTTTCTTCTGGTCAGAATCGAGCCAGCTGCAGTCGGTTACGACCTCAAACCAGTAGCCGTCGGCGTCGGTGTCCTTGAGTTCAATGCCGGAAGGATAATAGCGCTTCTCATCGACGCTGTAGACCGCGCAGGCGTTCTTGGTTTGTGTGGCCTGCTTGTGGAAATAGTCGAGGACAATCTGCTTTGCCTGGGACTCGGAGATGCCCTGCCTTGGCACAACTTCTGGGAAGTCCTCGCATCTCGGCGTGAGGCAGACAGCGGCGCACGCCTGACCGGGGCCGGCCTCGCAATCGTTCGGGCATTCGTTCCAGTATTTACCTTGCTTTTCGCAGAGCTCTTTTTCTGTGGATGAGACTTTTTCTGCTGAGAGGATGTTTCCGTCCCACTCGACGAGATACTTCCATTTCTCCTTATGGGGGAGAGGGCCGCCGCACTTCGTCTCTGTTTCGACGATGTAGCCGCGCTCATGCTTGCTATTGACTTCAATCTTATCCAGCTCCATCATGCCGGTTTTCGGGTTGTACGTTCCGCAGCCGTCCTGTACACCTTTCCATTTCTCATTGAACATCAATTTGACCCGGTTCATCGCCTCGTCTGCGCTGATTCGGGTACTCGGGTTGCATACTCCTCCGTATGCGACTTTCACGCCCGCGTTGGATGCCTTGCATTCGTTGCAGTACGTGATTCCATCAGCGCCGCAGACGCCGGGGCAGTCAGCGGTGCAAATGGAGGGTTGCTCGCACTCTCCCCTAGAGGAAACCTTGATGCCCTTCTGTTCAGCCCAGCAAGAGTTGGTATAGGTCACTCCATCCGAGCCGCATACGGGGTTGTACTCTTTTGAGCAGTCTTCGAGCTTGCCGCATGCGCCCCTGGAGAAGACCTTGACACCATTTCGCTCCGCAATGCAGGGATTGTCATACGTATTTCCGTCAGAGCCGCAGACCGGGAAGTATTCTTTGGTGCACACCTTCACTTTGAGGTCGTCGCGCTCTTTTTCATCGGTTTCCTGCTCATCCACGGTGCGCTTGATGCAGACAGCGGTGCCTGTCTCCTTTTCAGCGTAGACTTCGACTTTCTGGTTTTTTTCTTCGACAACAGCGTAATAGTAATCATTAATCTGGAACTGCTCGCCGCACTTCTGCTGATACGTAGCGAGATTCGTTGAGACATACTCTTTTGTGAGGAGTGTTACGGTGAGGTCGGCGTTCGGGTGCGCAGCGAGGAAGGATTCAATCGCGGGAAGCTGCTTGAGGGTGTCTTCGATGTTGGCCGCGCAGCCTACCAAGAGGAGCACGCCGAGGAGGATTGCGTATCTCATGGGCTCCTTATTATGGAGGGGCATATAAAGATGCTGGTGACTTCAATTCAGATTGAACGTAGCGATATCTATATATAAGCCAAGGGTGCACTGTCCCCCATGGCCAAAGAAAAGTTCCTGCTGGTTTCGCTGAAAGAGGAAGAATCGAAACAGCTCGCGCAGGTGATTTCTAATCCGACGGCCCGGAAGATTCTCGACGCGCTGGCGGAAAAAGAGTATACAGAGTCTGACCTGGCGAAGGAGCTTTTGGTTCCGATTTCCACGGTGCATTACAACCTGCAGGCGCTCGTGAAGGCGAAACTTGTTGAAGCTGAGGAGTTCCATTATTCAGAGAAAGGCAAGGAAGTGCTGCATTACAAGCTCGCGAACAAATATATCATCATCGCGCCGAAATCGACGTTTGGCATCCGAGAGAAATTGAAGAGCATCCTTCCGGCGCTGGGGCTGGTCGCGGCGGGAACGTGGGCGGTAAGTTTTATGAGTGGAACTGGAGCTTCACGATTCTCTGCTACGCTTGCTTCGGCTCCCGCACAAATAGCTTCCGCTCCGGCGCAAGAAGCTGGCGCCCTCATGATGAAGGCGGCGGCTGACACGGCGCTGCCTGTCGCCACTTCGAATCCGATTCCTGCAGCGCTCTGGTTTCTGGTTGGGAGCGTTGTGACGTTGGTGTTGCTTCTGGGGATTGAATATGTGAGATACCGCAAGAGCAGATAATCCAGGCATACTTTTTTATAGGATTCTCGTTTTGGAGCGGTATGCTCATCTGCGTGACCGGGACTCCAGGAACGGGGAAGACGACGCTGGCGAAACGGCTGGCCCGAGAGCTCAAGATGCCGTACGCCGATATCGGAGCGCTCGTGAAGAAGCACAAACTGCACGAGGGCTTCGACAGGAAGTCGGGCAGCTATGTCGTGAATACCAAGAAGCTCTTGCGCTTTCTCGTCAAGAATCAGTATCTCTCAACGCCCCACGTCCTCGACTCCCACCTCTCCCATGAGATTCCGGCGAAGGATGTGCACGTGTGCATCGTCACGACGTGCGACCTCAAGGAACTGGAAAAGCGGCTCAAGAAGCGCAAGTATCCGGCCAAGAAGATACGCGAGAACCTCGACGCCGAGATTTTTGAGGTCTGCCTGCAGGAGGCGAAGGAGAAGGGACATCACGTCTTTTCTGTGGATACGACAAAAGGCATAAAAATGAAGGGGCTTCTCAGGCAGCTATGAATCCGCAAGCCGAGGAACTGAACACGATTCTGAAAAAGCATCCCTCTCTTTTTGAGATGTTCTCTGAGAATGGCAAGGAGATTTATTTTCCTAAAAAAGGGATTTTGGGGCAGACGGCGGAAGCGAAAGGAAAGAGAATCAACGCGACGATTGGCTCGGCGATTAGAGATGAGGGCGGACCGATGTGCCTTGCGAGCATCCACAAGCTGGTGCAGCTTCCTGCTCAAGATGTATTCACCTACGCGCCGAGCTACGGCAGGAAAGATTTGCGCGAGAGTTGGCAGAAGCTGATTTTGAGCAAGAATCCCTCGCTCAAGACCTGCATTAGCTTGCCGGTGGTCGCCGCTGGGCTGACACATGGGTTGTCGATGGCCGGATATCTGTTTTTGAATCCGGGCGATGAAATCCTGATGCCTGACAAGTACTGGGGCAATTACACGCTGATTTTCACAAACGCGTACGGCGGCAAGATTGCGACGTTCCCGCTCTTTTCGAGCGATGGGTTCAATATCAACGGACTGCGCGAGACGCTTTCCAGGCCTGGAGAGAAGAAGGTAGTACTCCTCAACTTTCCGAACAACCCGACGGGGTATACGCCGACGCAGCAGGAAATGAGGGAGATTGTCGCCGTGTTGAAAGAAGCCGCGCAGACCAAGAAGGTTGTTGTCATTCTCGATGACGCTTATTTTGGGCTGGTGTACGAGAAGGGCGTCGAGACAGAATCGCCCTTCGCGTGGCTCGCTGACTGCCATGAAAATTTACTTGCTGTGAAGATTGACGGCGGAACAAAAGAGGATTATACCTGGGGCTTCAGAATCGCGTTCATGACGTACGGAATGAAAGGGATGACCCCTGAGATGCTGACAGCGCTTGAGGACAAGACTGCGGGAGCGATTCGCGGGAATCTTTCCAATGCTTCCCACGTTTCTCAATCGCTGTTGCTCGAGGGCTACAAGTCTCCGACCTATGCGCAGGAGAAGCACGAGGCGCACGCGACGCTCAAGCGAAGGTATGATGCTGTAAAACGGGTTTTGGCTGGAAAGAATTACGAGGATACGTTTTCTCCGCTGCCGTTTAACTCTGGATACTGTCTGAGCGTCCAATTGAAGAACGCTGACCCGGAAAAGGTTCGCAAACGGCTGCTTGAGGCGTACGCTACGGGAGTCAACAAGGACGGCAATCTGATTCGTGTGAGCTTCGCCGCGGTGAAGGAGAGC
>JAUSJW010000069.1 GCA_030647105.1 Nanobdellota archaeon
GCGGACGCGCCGATGGGCGTGATGTTGCCTCCTACGCTGGCGCCGATGAGGAGGCCGAAGTAAAGGAGCGGTGGAGGGGCGCCTGTCGAGGCGATGACCGCCTGGGTAACTGGAAGCATCACGACGAGGAACGGGACATTGTCGATAAACGCAGAGATGAGCACCGAGAGCCAGACGAGGAGGAAGAAACTCTTACCCACACCCCCACCCGACAAACCGGTGATGAGATTCGCGATTTGCCCGATGACTCCCGTGACTCGCAGGCTGTCCACGAGGATGAAAACCCCCATAAGGAAGAGGCCCGTTTTCCAGTCGAGCCGTCCGACATAACTCCCAAACTTGCGATCCTTGCTGTGCGCGGCGTACCAGGCGTAGGAAATGACACCAAACAGCACGCAAAGCAATCCGGCGAGCGGAACCTCTGTTTGCAGGGGGGAGGTGAAGATGAGGGCGAGAATAAGCCCGATGACAAAGAGCGTCGGCCAGACGCTGACAAAGGACTGCTTCTCAAGTCTTGGAAGGTCGTGGCGACCGCGCATGAAGAATAGGGCAAGGACACAGAGCGAGGCGAGGGCTCCGATTTGCACCGCGAAGAAGATGCTGGGATTTCCGTTGAGGAAAAAGAAGTCGTTGAAGCTGAGGCCCGCGAAGCCGCCGAGCAGCATGCTGGGCGGGTCTCCTATCAGCGTCCCCGCGCCCTGCAGGTTGGAGCTGATGGCGATGCCGACAAAGAGAGGCACAGGATTGATTTCACACTTGCGCGAGATGGAGAGGGCAATCGGTGCGACCAGCAGCACCACCGCGACATTCTCGAGGAAGATGGATAGAAGGCCGGTGAACGCGCAGATGACCAGCATCGCCTGCGCCGTATTCTTGCATTTGCTCGCGAATATCGTCGCGAGAAAATCAGGCATGCGCGAATACAGGAAGACTTCGCTGACAAAGAGCATGCCAAAGTAGAGCAGAATCACGTTCCAGTCCACAGCCCCTGCCATGCCCGCCCAGGGAAGCACGCCGAGCAGCGCCAAGGCGAGCACCCCGAACCAGACGATGACTTGCTTGCGCTCGTAGAACCGCATGAGGAACAGGTACGTCGCGACGAAGATGACGACCGCAACCAGTTGGGGGTTTAGCATGTGCGGAGGCGCTCCTTAATTGAGGTTGATGGTTCCATTTGCGATGAGCATGAGCAGCCAGCCGAGCCCTACCAGGAGTAAGCCAGTCGCGAGCCGCATGAGCGCCTTATTCGATTGTTTCCAGCGGTGGATGTGGTGGATTTTAGTGCCCAGCAGGACGAGGGCGAGAATGACAATAAGCGGGAGCACGAAGATGAAATTGTAGATGAGCAGGAGTACCAGCGCGGACAGGTTGAAATTCTGCGAGAGGAGCATGGTGATGGCGAGATACGGGCCGCCGGTGCAGGGCAGCTCGACCGCGGCAACGAACATGCCGAGGAAGATGACGGTTCCAAGCGAGAGCTTGCGCATCCTCTTCTGGATTTTCTCCGCTTGCTTTTCTGGGATTGCGAGCGTGAACCCCTTCCCGTACCAGAAGTAGTCCTTGATTTCGACGAGACCCGCGAGGACAACAAGGAAGCCGACAGCGATGGAGATGTACTCCGCCCAGACAATGGGTATTTTTGAAAGGAAGACTGTCAATCCGAGGCCGAAAGCGAAATAGGTGAGATAGATTGCTGAGATATACAGAACGCCGATGCGCAGCATCTCGCCTTTGCGCTTGGCAGCGATGAGCGTTGAGACGAGCAGAACCAGGACCCCGATGGCGCACGGATTGATGGAGTCCACCGCGGCGGTGATGAGGACAGCGGTCAACGCAGGCAGGGCGATTTCTACTGCCAAGTGTGTTCACCTATCTGTCTTGGTTCGCGGGCGTAGTTTTCATAGCTCCAGCCTTTGGCTTCCCAGCTCGCGCAGAGTGGGACGGCGCCGTGATTCGCGCTGAAGCGTACGACAACGCAATCGCCAGGGGGCACATATGCGTCGGGATAGGGAACATACTCTTCATATGTCTCCTGCTCTTTTCCGTTGACGTACACTTTTAGCGTTCCCGTACCCTCATCGCAGGCATCGCCATCGCTGAACGCCCTGAGGCCCTCATTCGTCGGATAGACTAATTGCCCTTCTTCCAGCGTTCCGCCGATGACCTCGAAATAATGGTGCAAGGTGACCTCATCCAACTCCTGTACGGTGCCCTCGACATGGATGCGGTTCTCGTTGTGCTCATGCAGCAATGGCGTTCCGACCTTGTTTCGCGGGAATTGTGGGTCTGCGAGATTCAGGCGCTCGCCACACGCTTCAACAATAACATCAGCATGCCAATGCACGGGCCCCTTTGTGACTGAAGTAATGTTTTCGCGGATAGTGGAGAATCCAAGAAAGAGGGTCGGCACGATGATAAGAAGGGCGAACGCGGCGAACAGCATTTTTTTGTGGTGCTGTGGGAAGTCTCGTTTGAGGAGTACTCCAATGAAGAGCGCGAGAATGAGCGCCGCGGAAATTCGCACGTAGGTCGTAGGCTCCGCCCAAAGGCTTACGGCCTCTTCGGTTTCATGGGCCAACGCGAAAACGGAACACGCCCCGCTAGCAAGAATCCAGGCGAGGCGTTTCATCTTAACAGAATGGGCAACCCTTCTTTTTCTTCGCTCGCTTTTCTTTGACCTCCATAGCACACCTCTCATTAAATGGCAAGCATTTTATACTTGGATATTATATAAACCTTGTGATGAACTACGACGTTATCCTGATTGGCGGCGGAACGGCGGGGCTTGCGGGCGCTCTGAGGCTTGCTGAAGCTGGAAAGGAGGTTCTGCTTGCCGAACCCAAGGCGCTTGGTGGAACGTGCCTCAACACCGGCTGCATCCCTTCTAAAGCTATGCTCCACGCTTCTGAGGTATTCGTCCAATGTGGAAAAGCGGGCGAACTCGGGATTCTGGCGCGGCCACGCGTCGATTTCAAGAAGCTCATGGCGCGTGTGCGCGGCTTTGTCTCCGAAGGGCAGGAAGGCATTCGGCAGAGCATGCCCCATCGCAATCTCACCGTGCTTCGGCACAAGGCAAGGCTGGTCGGCAAGCGTTCGGTTGAAATCGCCGGAAAAACATATTCCGCGAAGCGCATCATCATCGCTACCGGGTCTGTCAATCTCAATCCGGCAATCCCCGGTCTTGACGCGGCGAAGCATTACACGAACGAGAACATCCTCACGCTCAAGAAACTCCCGAAACGCGTGCTCTGCGTTGGCGGCGGGTATATCTCCATGGAGTACGCGACGTTCTTTAGCCAGTTAGGCTCCAAGGTCACGATTCTGGAAGCTGGCGCCCATGTTCTGGGGATGCTGGACGACGACGCACGGAAAGAGCTGTTAGGCGCCAATACTGCTCTCAACATCGTGACAAAGACGAACATCCGAAGGATACGTGAATCTCGCGGCACTATCATCGTTGACTTGCCTACACGCAGCTTCACCGGCGACGCGCTTATCGTCGCCGCGGGGCGCGTCCCCCATACGGCGGGACTGAACCTCGCGTCGGCTGGCGTCGACACTGATGAGCGCGGGGCTATCAAAGTGGACGAGCAGTTCCGCACCGCGAATCGGCGCGTCTACGCTGTCGGTGATTGCACGGGCAGAGCGATGTTCGCGCATACCGCCAAGCGTGAAATCGATTTTGTCATTCATCGGCTCCTCAATACAGAGAGCAGGATACCTGATCTCGGGCTCGTCCCTTGGGTTGTCTTCACTTCTCCGCCTGTGGCCGGCGTCGGGCTCTCAGAGCGAGAGGCAAAGAAGAAAGGTTTTCACACCGGAACGCTCAAAGCGCCCTTCTCCTATGTCGGACGGGCGGCTATCCTCGGCCAAGAGCGGGGCTTTGCCAAACTTGTCTACGACCTGAAGACAGGCAAGATTCTTGGCTCAACGATTGTCGGCCCTCGCGCGGACGACCTCATCCATGAACTGACCGCGCTGATGAACATGAACGCCACGGTGCGTGATTTGCGCATGGTCATCCACGCGCATCCCACTCTGTCTGAGATTTTTAGTGAACTTTAATTAAAGAACTCAATCAGAAGCCGAACTCGTCTGTTCTCTAGAATCAGCCCATATAACTCGGGAGCTCGTCTTTCATCTGCTTCGCGCGGGCGGAGCTGAAGTGGCCCTGCAGGTCTTCGTAGGCCTTCTCGATGTCAGGGGTCACTGACGCGGGAACTTTCAACAGCGCGGCTTCGAAGTGTTCCATTGTCACCTCTTTTGCCTTAATGTTCTTGCGTAGCGCGATAATCGCGGCTTCCCTGCAAATGCTCTCAATGTCCGCGCCCGCGTAGCCTTCGGTCCTCTTCGCGAGCTCGTTGATGTCCACATTCTTGAGCGGCATGCGCTTGGTGTGGACCTTTAGGATTTCAAGCCTGCTTTCCATATCTGGCGCGGGAACCAGGATAATGCGGTCGAAGCGGCCTGGCCTCAGCAGCGCGGTGTCCACGATGTCTGGCCTGTTGGTCGCGGCGATGATGACCACATCATGCATCTCTTCCAGGCCGTCTATTTCGGTGAGGAGCTGGTTGACGACGCGCTCGGAAACATGGTTGTCCCCGCTCATCCCCCTTCTCGGGGCGAGGGCGTCAATCTCGTCGAAGAAGATGATAGTTGGTGAGGTCTGGCGAGCTTTCTTGAAAATTTCTCGAACAGCTTTCTCACTTTCGCCCACCCATTTAGACAGGAGCTCGGGGCCTTTGACTAGGATAAAATTGGATTCGCTTTCGGTGGCTACCGCTTTCGCGAGGAGCGTCTTTCCCGTTCCCGGAGCGCCGTACATGAGGACTCCTTTCGGCGGCCTGATGCCCATACGCTTGAACGCGTCTGGGTTCTTGAGCGGCCACTCTACAGCTTCTTTGAGCTCTTGTTTCACTGGCTCAAGTCCGCCGATGTCAATCCAATGGACATCGGGGATGTCGATAAGCACTTCGCGGAGCGCGCTCGGGCGCACAACCTTGAGCGCGTCTCTGAAATCCTGATTCGTGAGCTGAAGCTGCTCAAGAAGCTCCTTGGGGATAGCTTCCTCCTCTTGGAGCTTGAGTTCCGGGAGCACACGGCGCAGAACAATCATGGCGCTTTCCTTGGCGAGCGCCGCGAGGTCGGCGCCGACAAAGCCATGCGTGATGCTGGCGATGTCCTCGAGATCGACGAGCGCCGGGTTGGAAAACACCTGCCTGAGCAGCGCGTAGAGTTTGTCTGAGGCGATATCCTTGAACAGGGCGTTCTTGTCCGGATGGTCCTTGAGGTGCTTTTGGATAACCGTTTCCAGATCCTTTTTGCTCATGAACTTATTGACACTATCGGTGAGCGCGAAAAGCGCCTGGCGGTAATTCTCCGGGCACTCTTTGAGGTCCCTGGTGGCAAAGCTCATGCTGTACAGCGGCATACCTCTCGTATGGATTTTCAGGATGTTAAGCCTGCCTTCCTTGCTCGGAACGCCAATCTCGATTTCACGGTCGAATCGTCCGGGTCTGCGTAGGGCAGGGTCGAGAATGTTGGGGACGTTCGTGGCGGCGATGACAACGACCTTGCCGCGGCTCTTCAGCCCATCCATCAAGGCGAGGAGCTGGGCGACGACACGGCGCTCCACTTCCCCTTTTGTTTCCTCGCGCTTGGACGCGATGGCGTCAATTTCATCGATGAAAATAATACTGGGGGCGCTCTTCTCCGCTTCCTCGAATTTTTTCCTTAAGTTTTCTTCAGACTGGCCGTAATATTTGCTATTGTGAAGTAACAATAAAGGCCCTCCCATAAAATTATCCTTGTCAACCGTGAAATCATACAGCTCTTTCTCGCCGACAAAAGATTTGTGTGTTATTTTCTCCCAGGCAAGGTCGTCGCGCATGAGCGTGTCGTATTCGGTTTTCAAAGATGAATTGAGTGCCTTTGCTTCTGTCGCAATTCCATATAGCTTGTGGAGGGCGTGCTTTGTGAAATCCCCCTTCTCATACACATAATAATCGTTGTTCCTGTAAACTTTGTAAGGCACTTTCGAGCGAAGTTCCTGTAGGAGAAGTTTGGGCGTTGGAATGTTCGCAAACTCTCTCTTTTTCATCGAGTGCACGATTTGCGCAAGGCGATGTGCCTTCGCAGGTGTTGCGGAACCCACTTGTTTCCAGAACTGCATGCGGCCTTCATAGCCTCGCACGACCAGTGCCTGCATTTCTCCCTTTGGTGTGGGGTGCCTTTGGAGCTTCGCGGAAATGCCGAGTTTGAGCATCATCAGTGACTGGAGCTGCTGGAGGAACTCTTTGGATTTGCTGTACAGTTTAGGAGTGGGATACGAATAGCCTTCCATCTGTGCGAGTGCGACGGTACCATCACCATCAAAATACCCACGGATGAACGCGGCAATCTCTTCTTTAGGGATGGTATAGAAATATCCAGGCACGTTGAGCTGCTTCTTTCCCGCGAAAAGGCCGAACTGCTCGAGGAAGGCCGAGAGGGTTTTTGAGTAGATAACTACTCGCCCGTCTTTGTATTCCTTCACCTCGGCAATCCCAAAAAGATTTTTCAAGAGTTCCTTATAGCGCGCCTTCAGCGCCGGGTCGAGATTGCAGAATGTGATTGCATCGCCCTCCTTTGAGATGTTGCCTTCCGCAACCAGCAGGCCGACATACTCTAACAGGTCTGGGCTGGTTTTTCTGGGAAGACTGATGAAATTGCTTCGCGAAACGTTTTTGCTTGGGAGGCTATACTTGCCCCCCTTCACGACAACTTTCTGCGGCAATTCAGTTTCTTTGCTCTCGTTCGGTAAGTCGAGTTTGTTTACCCGCGCGACGAACATACCCTCGGAAAGCTCCTCAACGCGCTTCCAGCTGAGTTGGCCATTCTCATATACTAAGAATGGCTGGTTGTGAGACGTTTCGATTTTGTTGCCGTCGCTGAATTCAAGGGCATAGGTCGGCGCTTTGAGCTTGGCGACGTGCGTGATACTCACCTTTGTAAGCTTGTTGTCATGGAAGCCGTAGCTCTTGATGGGGACATCGAGTTTAATGGCCTCTATCTTTCCTTCTCTAATTTTCTTTCCTTTTGCCGCATTGAAGACGTCCTTAATCTTCTTGTAGCCGCGAGGGTTCGTGAAAATTGGCGTGTCTGCGCCGACGCACATAATCTCCGGCCCGTTGATAACCAAGAAATGGCTGTTCGTCTCGTTGGCGACGGCTTTCGCGAGGAGCGTCTTTCCCGTACCCGGCGGGCCGTGGAGCAGAACTCCCTTGGGGGGCTCGATACCCAACCGCTCGAAGACTTCGGGATGCTTGAGCGGAAGCTCGACCATTTCGCGGACCTTGGTGATTTCTTCGTTGAGCCCGCCAATGTCCTCGTAGGCGATTTCCGTCAAGGCATCGGATTCATCGACTTCCACCGCTTCGGGGTTGAACTCGACCTGGGTATCAGGGGTGATGATGACTGCGGCCTTGGGATTCGTGTCAGCGACGAGAAACTTGAGGTCGCCAAAGCCAAAGCCGAGCATGCTCTCGTCAAGAATGTTGAAGACGTCATCGAAGAAGGGATTGTCTTGGACCGTGGTGCGGCGGCGCTTGGTCCCGCCAATGGCAATAATGTCCCCTTTGACAACTGCCCTTCCAAGGAGACCCTGCTTGAAGATTTCTGGAGCGGCTCTTACGAGAATGCCTTTTTTGGCGGGCGCGATGACCACTTTCTTCGCTTCTTTGACTTCGGCTTTCTTGACAATGACGAGGTCGCCGACGCTCGCTTTCCCGTTGCGGCGGATGATGCCGTCCATGCGGATGATGTTGAGCCCGATATCCCCTGGATACGCACGGTCCGCTATCGCGACGGTGTGCTTGCCTCCCTGGATGTCCACGATGTCGCCCGGCCTGATGCCGGCTTTCGCCATATAGCTCGTGTCAATCCTGACGATGCCCTTGTTGACATCGTCCTGAATGGCTTCCGCGACTTTGAGTTTGAGAGGGTCCATTACTGCTACTCGAGAGTGCTCTCCTTTAATATAAAGCTTTTGCCTGCGGTTTGGGGTAGTTTTTTAAATGTACAGGGCGAAAAAGCCAACGTGGCTTTCCCAAGCAGTCTGGGCGTCCTCTGTCTTCTCCTATTGCTCATGGGATGCGCTCCCGACACTTCTTCCACTTCCCCCGCCGAACTTTCTGACGGCTCTTCTGATTTTCCTGATAGCCTTCCTTCTTATGGTCTGGCATGGGAAGATCGCATCGAGGCGGCTCTCGCGCCTGCGGAGTGCGAGTCGCTTGAAGGGCCCAGCTTTGGCGGGCTTTCGTACAGCGGCCCCCTGATTGACGCTCATTGGCACATCTCGAATCTCCCTGAAGGTCCGGATTCTCTTTTTGACCACAGTCGCCCTTACCTGGGAGAAGATTACAGCGTGAGCGATATCCAGTGCCTCTTCGAGCAGGAAGGTATTCTAGGCTCTTTTGCGTTCTATCCGGTCTTTCTCGACATCCAAGAAGCGCATCTCGAATTCGCGAGGCGCGCGACCGAGCAGTATCCTGGCCTGCTTGCCCCGTTCATCATGCCGCCCGAGTCTGACGACCAGCCGTCAGGATTTCCGACGGTAGACGCAGAGCGCCTCTCCGAGATGCTCTCTGTCAACCCGGGCTTGTTTAGGGGCTATGGTGAAATCGGGCTCTATGCGCGCGGAGACCATGGCGGTCCGAAAGGAGCGCTTGCCCTCCCTCCTGATTCAAAGCGCCTGAGCGAAATTTATCCCGTCGTGCGCCAGCACCATCTCCTCGTCTATTTCCACCTCGGAGAGGGACAGCAGGAAGCCTTCGAACGTGTCCTTACTGAGAACCCCGATATCAACTTCATCTTCCACGGCGACCAGCTTATTGTCTATGAAGATGGCGGGCAGAATCTCGAAGCGCTCGACGAAATCCTGGGCAGGCATCCCAACGCGTTCTATGGGGTGGACGAGCTGTACGGCGATACGTGGCTTTTGCGGCCTGAGGTGAGCAAGGAAGAGTTCTTGGCGCATTTCACTGACTACGGGTCGCTGCTCGAGAAGGACGTCGCAACCTGGAAGATTTTCATCGAGCGGCACCCAAACCAGGTGCTCTGGGGCACGGATAGGGGCGCCATCGCCGAATGGTCGATTGATTCGGACGTGGGCATTGTCCTGTCGAATTACGCCCGCGCCTTCATCGCGCGGCTCAACCCCGCTGTGCAGGAGAAGTTCGCGTACCAGAACGCGGAGCGCCTTCTTGCAGGGGCGCAAGGGTAGCTATAGAATCAGGAAGGCGAGCAGCACAGCGATGAGCAGGCTCGGGAGCATGTTGAGCTTTTGCTTTTAGTCTCTACTTAAGCTTTCTGAGAATCCGAAAAAAATATGAGAAAAATAAATTATTCCGCCTTGACCTTCGGTAAGGGGAGGGGGCTCGGGAGATTGACGTCCTGGCTTAAAATCAACGCTTCGATGTTGCACTTCGCGAGCACGTTGTTGAGGATGGCCGTCATGACTTCTTTCTCGACCTTCTTGCTCTTCTTCCAGTCGTCCATGATTTTCTCGACGTTCTTGGCTTCCTGGAGGTAGAGGACTTCCCCGCCGAGCAGGATGGTGCCGACTTTCGGCTCGAACGTGGTGGTGAACTCGAAGACGAATCTGACCGCTTTCTGCTTCGTCGCGCCGATGGCCAAGTCGGTCTCGATGACATCTTTGATGGCCACGTTGCTACTGACATTAATCTTGCCGCCGGCACTAGATTTGCGCTCGACGTTAATTTTCGTGAAATTGAATCCAACAATCGTCATGATTTGACCTCCGAATGCATGGAGTGACTCCGGGACGTTTTTAAAGCTTTTGATATCTCCTTTTTAGCAGGCGTTTCCAGGCTGGGACGAACTCGCAGACTTTCTTTTTTCCAGGCGAGATACTTTTATATATCTTCGGCGAATTCAAGCAGGCATGGCGGAACACAAGCGGCCGACGTGGGACGAGTACTTCACTAAAATCATGCTCGAGGTCGGCACGCGCGCGACGTGTGACCGGGGCAGGAGCGGCTGCGTCATCGTCAAGAACAACCAGATTCTTGTTACCGGCTATGTCGGCTCGCCGATTGGCCTTCCGCACTGCGACCAGGGCGGGCACGAAATGAAGAAGATGCTCAACGAGGACGGCACGACATCCGAGCACTGCGTGCGCACGACACACGCTGAGCAAAACGCCATCTGCCAGGCCGCGAAGCTCGGCATCTCGCTCGACGGCGCGACGCTCTACTGCCGCATGACGCCGTGCTACACCTGCGCGAAGATGATTATCAACTGTGGCATCAAGCGGGTTGTTTCTGTCAACGATTATCACGCTTCTAAAGAATCCAAACGCGTGCTGAACGAGGCGGGCCTTGTGTTCGACTTGCTCGACGGCAACGTGATGGCGTACTGAACACTTTTTTGAGATGTCAGAAACCCTCACCTTTGTTACTGCAAGTCACCTGGGTTTCTGAGCATGATCAAAACCCATTCGCTTGTCAATTTGCTGACAGGTTTTGACAAGATTTATATATAAATTAACACTCATTAATTCTAGGTGGAAGAATGACTGAACAACTCCTCATCACAAAGGACATGCCCATTGGCGACGTCGTCGAGAAATACCCCGAGGCCGCTGAAGTCTTCACGGCCTACGGCCTGCACTGCGTCGGCTGCCACGTCTCCCCTCTCGAAACGGTTGAGCAGGGCGCTCTCGGCCACGGCATGGATGAAGCAACTTTCAACGAAATGCTCTCAGAAGCGAACAAGGTCGCGACCGGCGCGGCGTCAGAGCCCGTGGTTGATTCTTCCCAAATGGATGTCACAATGACTGAGAAGGCCGTCAGCAAGGTCAAGGAAGTCCTCGTGACAGAGAACGAGAAAGCAGGAAAGGAACTGTTCTTCCGCATTGGTGTGGCTCCGGGCGGCTGCTCAGGATTCTCCTATGTCATGCATCTCGACGACGAGAAGCTAACCGACGACAAAGAGTTCGACAAGTCCGGCCTCAAGGTCCTCATCGACAAGCGCTCGCTCGCCAAGCTCAACGGCTCGACCATCGACTACGTCGAGACCTTGCAGCAGTCAGGCTTCAAGATTGACAACCCGAACGCGAAGAAGGGCTGCGGATGCGGGCATTCATTCGGTTAATTCCTATTTTTGGATTCAAGGAGGGGTGAGCTGGCGCAGACGGACAATCTGTTGGATTGTCCTGGCGACACCCCGAAGGGGGCAACCCCCGTCGCCCTGCGCCACTACGATACTAACGAGGGACCACACATGCACGAACTACCAAAACTTGACTATGCCTACGACGCGCTTGAGCCACACATCGACGCTAAAACGATGGAGATTCACCATACGAAGCACCACGCGACGTATGTGCAGAAACTCAATGACGGCGTGAAGGGCACGCAATACGAGACGATGGACGTCGACGAGATTCTCAAGCAGTTCGAGACGGTTCCGAAAGAGCTGCAGAAAGTCGTGCGCAACCACGGCGGCGGGCACTCGAACCACCGGATGTTCTGGAAGATGATGGCTCCGAAGGGAGGGGGAGAACCTTCTGGCAAACTTGCGGAGGCCATCAAGAAGCAGTTCGGTTCCTTCGCGGCGTTCAAGGAACAGTTCACCAAGGCAGCGCTGGACCATTTCGGCTCGGGCTGGGCGTGGCTCCTTAACGGCGACGGCAAGCTGGAAATCCTCTCAACGCTGAATCAGGACTCGCCATTGATGTTCGGAAAGACTCCTATTCTTGGGTTGGATGTTTGGGAACACAGTTTTTATTTAAAGCATATGAACAAGAAGGCGGATTACATCACAGCATGGTGGAACGTCGTGAACTGGAAGGAAGCCGAGAAGAGATTCGGATAATTATTTATACCTCCTTCTTCTGTTTTTTCTTATGGGCGTACTTTCTGTGTTAAGTAGGACAATTGAACAGCCTAGCTATTATCAGAGCCACTCGCCCTATGGAGCGCTTCACCAAGCAACGGCGCTTTTTTCAGGCATGGCGCAGGTTCTTCGTCAATCTATGCCTGATCTGGTTCCCCAGCACACCTTCCAATATGCGCAAGGGGTGTATGGAGTAAACCATCATCTCTGGGCGATGCATACTTCTCATCTTCCCAATGGAGACGTTGGCGCCCTTGTTGTGGCTTCGATGGGATGGACGCCTGAATTAGTGGAAGGGCACACGCCGAAAGGTTCTCAGGAATTACGTGTTCTGCTTTCAGGTGACCGAGATCCTGTCGCCTCTGCTTCCGAGCGCTTGGATCACTACCTATCTAGGACCTTCCTTTTCCATAGGGTCGGAGATACTGGCCTTTTTCACCCTACTATCGCAGGTTATACGTTTCCAAACGAGGAGAAGGGAAAAATTTGGCGAGAGCACGACATTCCGGACCTCAAGCCCGGTAAGCCTAAAGAAGACAGTTCTAGAGGAGATGGCGCCTTTGGTGGAGTTACTACGTTTAACTGACTTTAATCATACCTTTCAAAGAATATCCTTTTCGCTCCTTTCTCTTCTAGCAGCTTCTTGACATCGTCAATCATTTCTGTCAGGCCGCAGAGGTAGAAATCAGCGTTGACCTCTTTCGCGTATGCCTCAATCAGTTGTTGTACCCTTCCCACCGCACCCCTGTAACCGGGCGCCGGCCTGCTGACGACGGGATGGTAGTGGAAATTGTCGTGCAATTTCGCGAGATGGGAGAACTCTTTGTCGTAGAGTACCTCCTCTTCATGGCGGTAGCCACAGAGCAGGAGGATGTTCTTTTTGAAGCCTCGTTCGAGCAGGTCCTGGACCATGGCGCGATAGGGCGCGACGCCTGTGCCTGTGCCGACGAGTACGAGGGCATTCGCTTCGTCTTTGACGACGAACGCGCCGAGTGGACCCTGGCACTGGAGCGTGTCCCCCTCCTTGCGCGAGAAGAGGTAGGGCGAGGCTTCTCCTCCGGGAACGCCCTTGACGCAGAGCTCGAACTCGTCCGCTTTGGGGGGAGACGCGATGGAATAGGAACGCTTTACCAGTTTCCCGGAGGGATTCGGGACAGAAAGCACGACGAACTGCCCCGGCTTGAAGGTGAACGCGCTCGGCGACGAGAGCCTGAAGTGCTTCACGCTCGGGGATAACTCTTTTAGCTCCCGGATTGTCGCTTCGAAACGATGCACTGCCATAGCGCTTTGGTTCTTCCTTCTTTTTTTAAACATACCGCAAACTCTTTAACCAGCGGCGCCTTCTGAGCCTAAATGCGCTACCAACTGGCATGTTTTGATTTGGACGGGACTCTCGCTGATAACGTGACCTCCAGTTGGCAGCTGTTCCATGAACACTTCGCCGTTGATTTCGCCAAGCGTGAGGACAACAAGAAGCAGTTCTTCTCGGGCAAGATTCCCTACGCGGAATGGGCGCTTCGCGACGTTGAACTCTGGAAGGAGCGGGGCGCGACAAAGGAGCAGTTCATCGAAGCCATGCGCTCAGGAACGGCGCTCATGCCCGGCGCCCGCGCGGTGCTCTCTTCCCTCAAATCCGCGGGTATGAAACTGGCGCTCATTTCAGGCTCTGTCAACATCATGCTCGATCATCTGCTTCCCGACCATTCAGAAATTTTCGACCATATCCACCTGACGGAACTCTATTTCGACGAGCTGGGCAGGCTCTCGCACGCGAAGCCCACTCTCTTCGACATGGAAGGGAAAGCAGTCGCCATGAGGAACATCGCCGAGAAGGAAGGCATCCCGCTCTCGCGGTGCGTCTTCGTCGGAGACCACCACAACGATGTCCACGCGGCGCGGGCGGCTGGCCTGTCCATCGCGTTCAATAGCAGCGTTGAGCGGCTCAAGAGCGCGAGCGGTGTGGTGGTGGATGGGAAGGACTTGAGAAAGATTCTGCCGCATATCCTTATTCCTTAGATTTGCGCATTTCCTGCTCTGCTCTTTTGAGAACTGACTTGTTGTTATACTTCGACATTCTCATCGCTGCCGTATTTCTCTGCATCTTCTCAATCTCTTGATTCAATAGCGGCAAGGCTCTGATAATATTGTCGACGATAGTCACATTCGCCGTCTTCGCGGTTCTCGATAAGGGGTTGAGGTCGATGGTGACGACTTTCTTTCCCGATTTCCTGAGCGCGAGGCAGCGGTCGCCGTCCTCGAGCGGGACGAATACGATGTCGGCCTTCGCAATGCCTTCTGGGTTGACCCATTTGCGGTTGTGATCGATGAACGGGAGCTTCGCTTTTCTCGTCGGCATCAGGACGTTCTTCGCGCCGGCTTCGCGCAGTGCTTTCTTTATCGCGGCTTCCCTTCTTTTTGAGGCGTGGAAGATGTTGACCTCGAGCGGAGCATTGAGCCTCTTTGCGAGTGTTACCATCTCTTTCGGAACGAGCGCGCAGACGTTTCCATTGACTGAAATGACCGGGCGCTTGGCCTTCAGGAGCATGACTGCCGCCGCGCGGATAGCCTCCTTCGCGAACGCGCGCGTCTTCTCGCCGATAAGATAATCGAACGCTTCGCCCCTGCCGTGCGCGATGAGGCCGTGAATAGAGGTGACTCCGTTTTCGACGCCCTTTACTATAGCGTCCCTCGTTGCTAACGACAGGTATCTCGGATGGCTTCTCGGAATCATTGAAAAATTCCTCTTGATTGGTATTTTTCAATTACCCCAATCGCGTACCCCTCTTTTTCTTTCTTTGAAACTTCGGCGGTTCGGGTCATAGGACGTGCGCTCCCTTTTCTATTATCCTTGCCTTTTTGCAGCCGGGGAAGGGGAGCGTGCTAAAGACGCTGTTGCCCAGCATCACCATGGACGCTTTCCCTCCTTTTTTCTCGACCCATTCAATGGAGTTCCTCACTCTTTTGTCCGTTAATAGCCCGGAGTTTGCCGCGAACTCTTTTGAGAGGGCTACTATCTCTTTTAGGGTGCTCCTTTTTGAGACTTTTGAGAGGGCTCTTCCGCCTGCCTTATTAATCTCTTTGAGCCGCTCAGCGCTTGAAATCACCTTCTTGGTCTCAATGGGGCCGAACGCCTTGTAATAGATACTATGCGGGCAGAGCGGGAGGCGTTCCACGTCGAGGATTTTGCCCTTCCTCTTGCGCATCATGAAGCCGCCAGTGTACTGGCCGGCGACATCGCCGAGACCGGTGCTGTTCTTGACCTCGGCGTAATGGGCAACCAAGGCGAGCTCTTCCCGCGATTTCCCGAGATTGAGCAACTGATTCGTCGCGAGCGCGGCGGCGAACGCGCTCGCCCCCGACATGCCAAATCCGCAGCCGAAGGGGAGCTCGCTCGTTATCTTGATTTCTAGATGGCAGTTAGTGAGGGAAGCGACCGCGTCAGCGACGGTCGGGAACTCCCATTTTTTTCCATTTACAAAAATGTTGCTTTTCTCAGTGCGCCTGACCTCAACACTGGCGCCTTTGTCAAGGGTGAACCCGACGCCGAGCGAGCCCCTTTCCGGAGAGCCTTTCTCGCCGTACACTTGGAAGACGCAGGACGCGTTTCCCGGCGCGAACGCTTTTCCTACAAGGACCTCATCAAGAATAGCTTCTGCGATTTTCTCTTTCGAGAGGACGCCTGATTTTTTTATGCGATTCTTTCCTACGAGCACCACTCGCGTTTTGTCGCTTCCGAACGGGTGCTTGAAAACATCATTCGCGACGATAAGGCCGGCTTTTGTCCGGAGGAGCAAGCGTTTTGCGGAAGCGACCAATTTCTCTTCTTTAATACCAGATTCCGCTTTGAATCCGATGAGCGCTGCTTTAGAGTTCCATTTTTTAATTTCGTCGATAATCTTAGGGGCGGGATTCAGATGGAGCGTAAACCCTTTCTTCGAATCCAGCTTCCCTTTTCTTTTCGCCAGTGTGAAATCGCTAACCGCGGCAGCATGGAAGATAAAATCCGCGTTCCTCACTTCTTTTCTGAGTTGGGAGGACATTTCATGGCCGCTTCTTACCCGCACATCTCTGACGAGCACGTTCGGCTCGACTTCCGTCCTTGCGCGAATCAGCGTCACCCGCGCGCCTCTTTTCGTGCATTCTTCCGCGAGAGCCACGCCCATCTTTCCCGAGCTTTTGTTTGTCAGCACGCGCACGTCGTCAATCGCTTCTTCGGTGCCGCCGGCGGTGACGACGACTTTCTTTCCTGCGAGCTGTCCGCGCATTTGAGCGAGCTTGTCAATTTCCTCGACGATGTGTTCAGGAGCAGGAAGCCTTCCTTTGCCCGTGTAGCCGCACGCAAGGTCGCCACAGTCGGGGTCGATGATGATTGCACCCCGTTGCTTGAGCGTCGCGAGATTCTCCCGCGTCGCCGGGTGCTGCCACATGTTGACATTCATCGAGGGGAATATCAGAAGCGGCGCGTGTGTCGCGAGTGCAGTTGTCGTCACGAGGTCATAGGCGATGCCGTGGGCGAGGTTCGCGATGATGTTCGCGGTCGCTGGCACGATGGCGAACACCGCGGCGCTGTCCGCAAGCTGGATATGCTCGACCTTTCTCTCTTTGAGGACTTTTTTGTAATCAAATCCTTGTGGGAAGAGCTCGCTCAGAGCCGGATTGCCCGAGGCCTTTTCGAACGCTTTCGGCGAGACCATTTTCTTGGCGGAGTCTGTCATCAGGACGATGACCCTGTACCCTTGTTTCTTGAGACTCTCCACGACTTCAACGGCCTTGAACGCCGCGATGCCTGAAGAGACTCCTACCAGGATGGTGCGCATGGTGAGAGAGGAGGACGGACGCTATTTAATTCTTTCCCACCAAAAAGATTAATATACAGAAGGAAAAGCAAGGTCTCTATGAAGAAAACTGTTCAACAGCTCAAGGCCCTGAAAGGCAAAGAGAAGCTTTCGATGCTCACGTGCTACGATTACAGCTTCGCCAAGGCTATTGACGGGAGGGCAGATATCCTGCTAGTCGGAGACTCTCTGGGGAACGTCGTTCTGGGATTCGGCGGCACACAGAGTGTGACGATGGAGGATGTACTGCGGCATACCGGGGCTGTGCGCCGCGGAGCTCCGGAAACATTTATCGTCGGTGACCTGCCGTTCAAAGCGTATGAAAACGCGAAAGACGCTATCGCAAACGCCAAGCGGCTTCTTGAGGCGGGCGCAGACGCGGTGAAGCCTGAAGGGAAGCCGGACATCGTCAAGGCGCTTACTGACGCGGGCATTCCGACTATGGCGCATATCGGCCTCTTGCCTCAGACTGCGCAGAAAATGAGTGTGGTCGGCAGGGGAGAAGAAGGAGAGCGTTTGATGCAGGAAGCGAAGGCCATGGAGCAGGCGGGCGCGTTTTCCTTGGTGCTGGAGACGGTTCCGGCGACGCTCGCCAAGAAGATTACCACGTCTATTTCCATCCCTACCATCGGCATCGGCGCGGGGAAAGACACAGACGGGCAAGTGCTTGTGCTGTACGACCTTCTCGGATTGTTTCCTGATTTTAAGCCAAAATTCGTGCGCCAGTACGCGCGGCTAGCTAACCTTGTCAGGCAAGCGGCGGCGTCGTACTCAATCGACGTGAAACGGGGCGACTTTCCTTCTAAGGAAGAATGGTTCGAGTAACGATGATTCCCTTTATCGATATCCACTGCCACCTCGATTACCTGCAGGATCCCGAAGGCGCGATTAAGCGGGCGAAAGAGGCGGGTGTAGGGGTCATCCTCACCAATGGGGTCAGTCCCATCACCAATCGGAAGGGGCTGGCGCTCGCGAAAACACATCCTGAAGTCAAAGCGGCGCTTGGTTTTTATCCACCGGACGCGCTTGAAGGATTCATATTTTCTGAGCGGGAGTTTCAGGAAGAATTGGCGTTTATTCGTGCGAACAAGAAACACATCCGCGCCATCGGCGAAGTAGGGATGGATTTCAAGGACGGAAAAGACCGGGAGCTTCAGGGGCGTGTGTTTGTCGCGATGATTACGCTCGCGAAGGAGCTGGATGTCCCTCTGCTTATCCATACGCGGAAGGCTGAGGAGCTGGTTCTGGGCCTCCTGGATCGAGAGAAACCGAAGAAAGTTATTCTGCACTGCTTTTGCGGGAAAAAAGCGCTGGTGAAGCGGGCTTCAGACGCGGGATACTGCTTCTCTGTGCCGACAAATATTGTGCGCGCGGAGAATTTCCAGCAGCTCGTCGAGATGGTTCCGATGTGCCAGCTCTTCTGTGAGACCGACAGCCCTTACCTTTCCCCCTTTAAGGAGAGGCCCAACGAGCCAGCTTTCGTGGTCGAGTCGTACAAGAAAATCGCGGAAATCAAGAAGCTCGATTTGATTGAAGTGAAGAATCTGATTTACCAGAACTACCAGCGGCTGTTCTAGCAAACTATTTATACCCTGAACTCTGGGACGGCGATATGGAGCTCAGGATAGATACGAGCAAGGACTCCCACGAGGACATCCGAAAAGCCATTCGGATGCTGCAGAGCCTGGTCGGCGACTTCTCATCCGAGCAGAAGTCGGCGCCCGCCGAAGCAAGCGCCGAGCTGTTTAGCCTCTTCTCGGACGCGCCTTCGACTCCATCTTCTTCATCTGCGCTCTCTTCACCTTCTTCACCCTCTGCCTCTTCCCCTTCTTCAGCTAGGAAACCCTCAGCAACCCAACTTCTCAATGATTTGGATAAGCCCCGAGTCGAGCTCTATTAGAAAGCCTTTTAAGAGCTAGAGCCATTCTCCTCGCATGAAAGATTTCGAGTTTTTCGAGCACACCGCCGACGCGAAGTTCAAGGCGTACGGGAAGACGCTGGAGGAAGCGTTCTCCAACGCCGCGAGAGCCATGTACACGATTATCACGGATATCTCCAAAGTCAAGCCTAAGAAGAGCTATCTTGTTGAGGTCTCCGCGAAAAAGAAAGAGTCGCTGCTCTTTGATTTCATCTCCAAACTGGTCTACCTGACGGATACGGAGGGATTTCTGCTTTCTGATGTCCAAACTCTTAAAATAATTCCTATGGACTCTTCCTACTCGCTCAACGCTGTGCTCCTCGGTGATGTCGCTGGCCTCCATGAACTCTCAACACAAGTCAAGGCTCCGACGTACAGCGACATGTTTATAAAAGAGGAAAAGGGCCTTGTGACCTTGCAGATGGTGCTTGACATATAACCTAATCCCACTAATCTCGTGGAACTTTAACCCTATGCTCAACCAAACGATTCACAATGGAATCATCGCACGGGTTGTACGGCTGTGTTACAGGCAGCCTACGCAAGTTAAAGGAAGCGTTGAGGTCAGCGTGCGCGCTAAAACCACAAGAGCAAACGAAGCTATCACCATGCCGAGAACCGATTTTTCCACAATAGGAGCACGTCTGGGAAGTCAAGTATGGACTAACAAACTTAACTCTCTTCCTGAGAATCCCGGCTTTATAGGCGATGAACCTCTGCAACTGACGGAAGGCCCAACCATTGAGCCAACGGTTCAGCCTCTTACCCATAAATCTGTTCCTGCTCTTCCGAATACCCTTCAGGTCTTCCAGAACGATGGTGTCTGCGTTTGCTACAATTTGTTTGCTCACGTTGTGGTTTACCCAAGCCATAAACCGTCTCTGCCTGCCGCTCAGCTTCCGGAGAAGTCGTTTGGCGGACTTTGTGCCTTTGGCTTGAAGTTTACTGCGCATATAACTGAATTGGATGAGTTTAGTCTTTGGCGATTTGAAGATTGTGCCATCACTGCAGGCCGCCAGATTGTTTATGCCGAGGTCGACGCCGAGAACCCTCTTTTGCAGAGGACTTTCAGTATTAATCTCTTTAGAGAAGATAAACAGGAAGAAGCATTTGCCTTTCCTATCCAAATGCAGGAGACTCTCTGCTCTTTCCCAAGAGAAATACTCTCTGTAGCAATCAGGAACGCTAAAACGAACTTTGACTCTTCCCTTGATAGTCAAAATGCTCAGGATATTATTTTTGAAAGATGCCGAGCGTGGAAAGTTATAGCGAATAGAAACATGCCTGATAGTTGGCTTGCTCTTAGCCTTCTTGACCATTCCACAGGCTTGTTTGATGCAAGCTATGGCCAGTTGAGCAGGCAGAGTTTCCCTCAACTTGGGATAGACGAAGGGGTGAAGTTCGACATTGTTCCTGATTTTCTTTTCCCAAGAAGTATCGATGCAGAATTGGAGAGCTTCCTTGTAAACCTTCAGTGTAGCCAAAATCTCTTCTGTGGCCGGAATCTTGATTTTCGCAGTGACACAACTTTCCATATTATCGACGATGCGGAAAGGATTTATATAGCCTGCGCGCACACCCGAATGTCCAGTGGTCAAGAATCAATTGAAGGGGACATTACTACAGGCGTATCTGCAGATATCCTGCCGGTGAAGCTATGAAACCTCGAAAGCTCAATTCTTATTCCTATATCGTCGAGAAAGAGGGAGCTATGCGCGTGCCTCTTAAGATTTTCGCCTCTGAAAAAATCATGAACCAGCTCGAAACCGACCGGTGCATCCAGCAGGGCATCAACGTCGCGGCGCTGCCGGGCATCAAGGGATGGAGCATCATGATGCCGGACGCGCACCAGGGCTACGGCTTTTCTATCGGTGGGGTGGCGGCGATTGACAAGAAGGACGGCTGCATCTCACCTGGTGGAATCGGATTCGATATCAATTGCCTTCCTGAAGGGACCAGGGTTCTCACTGAACATGGTTTTCACAAGCCTATTGAGCAATTCGAGCTGGATTTCGATGAGGTCGATGAGGTTCATCCCGCCTATACTCTGAAACTGCAGCGGTCACTTGGCAAGCTCGTCTCCTTTGACCTGGAGAAAAAGGGGCTGATTGCTGCGGCTCCCGCTTTTTTTATGAAGAAAGAGCATACGAGCCAGATTGTTGCCATTCAGACCTCATTAGGGTATTCAATTCGGGCGACTCCTGAACATCCGATTCTCACCCAACAGGGGATGAAGCCGGCAGGCGAACTTAAGAAGGGAGATAGCATCGCTGTGCACCCTTTCGAGGGAGTTCCTTATACTCAGCCAGATGGGCGTCTTCTCGTATCGGAGTCTTCTTTTGCGGGACAGCAAAAGGATGCACTGAACAAACGAGGCCTGCTCCCCCTTCATCTTTCTCACTCACAACTACCCATCATCGCACGATTATTCGGGTATCTCTTGGGGGATGGCTCTATTTATTTCTCAGGAAATAAAGGATTCGTGAACGCCTATGGTTCAAAGGAGGCTCTCCTACCCATCCAGAACGACCTCAAAGAACTCGGGTTCAAGTCTGCGATTTATGGGAGAATGAGAAACCACGCCATTCCCACACGCTATGGCCTCGTGGAGTTCACTAGTGAAACTCATGAACTGCATTGCTCTTCACGCTCTCTCGCCAATCTTTTCTATGTTCTAGGGTATCCCCAAGGCGACAAGACGGTTGCGACTTTTAAGCTTCCAGACTGGCTCTGCTCAGCCCCCCTTTGGATAAAGCGCCTTTTCTTATCCGGTTTTTTTGGGGCGGAACTATCCAAACCTCGCACCCACACTAAAACAGGATTCGATTGTCCGACTATTTCCATCAACAAGAACGCACAAGCCATAGCTTTTGGCCGAGCCTTCGCCATCCAGATTATGCTGATGCTGGAGGAGTTCGGCGTAGAGACTTCCGCCCTGCAAGAGCGCGACGATTTCCACAATCGGCACGGAAAAACAAAACGCCTTAAAATTCAGATTTCCTCTCGGGAAGAAAATCTGGCGAGGCTCTGGTCGATGATTGGATACGCTTACAATCCCAAGCGCAGTATGCTTGCCGATATCGCCCTGCTTTATATTCGCGAAAAGAAACGCATGACGCTTCACCGCGAGGAAGTCGCGAGGAAAGTGAAGTCGTATAAGGAGAAAGGGTTGTCCTTGCGCGAGGTTCAGGAACTCTTGGCGTCCCCCTCGACAAATGCCCGCTTCATTGAGCGCCACTATTATGGCAAAGCGGGACAGCGCATCAATTTGGACTTCGACAGCTTTGAAACCTATGTGGGCAAGAAGGAAGCTGAGCATCTAGAACATGGATGTTTCTTTGATACGATTGAAGATGCAATCCTTCAGCACTTTTCCGGAACTGTTTATGATTTTACTGTTCCCAAAACACATTCTTTCATCGCCGACAACATTATTGTCTCAAATTGCGGCGTGCGGCTCCTCGTCAGCAATCTTACACGCGAGAATGTGCTTCCCAAAATCAAGCCTCTTTTGGACCGGCTGTTCGCGCACATTCCTCCTGGCGTTGGCGCGAAAGCGACGCTCAGGCTCACCATGGAAGAAATGGAAGAGCTCCTCACCGAGGGCGCGCCGTGGATGGTGAAGCGTGGCTACGGGGTTGAGGCTGATGTTGAAAACTGCGAGGAGCACGGCAGGATGGAAGAGGCCGACCCTACCTTTGTTAGCAAGGAAGCCAAGCAGCGGGGCAAGGCGCAGATTGGAACGCTCGGCGCCGGGAATCATTTTCTGGAAGTGCAGTACGTCGGCAAGATTTTCGACAAGGCGATTGCTAAGGCCTTCGGCATCGAGAAAGAAGGACAAGTTGTGATTCTCATCCACTGCGGAAGCCGGGGTCTGGGCCATCAGACTTGCACTGATTATCTTCGAAAAATGGAGGACGCGTTTCCGGAGATTGTCGCGACACTGCCCGAGAAAGACTTGATTTACGCGCCTTCGGACAGCCATCTCGCGCATGAATACTACAAGGCGATGTGCGCAGCGGCGAATTTCGCCTGGGCGAATCGCCATATGATTGGCCACCAGGCGCGCATCGCGTTCAAGGAGATTTTCGGCGACGCCGTTGAACTTCATACTGTTTATGATGTGTGCCACAACATCGCGAAAGTGGAAGACCACGAGGCGGACGGCGAGAAATTCACGGCGTGGGTGCATCGCAAGGGAGCGACACGCGCTTTTGGGCCGGGGCGCAAGGAGCTTCCTAAAAAATACCAGAAGACTGGGCAGCCTATCTTTATCCCCGGAAGCATGGGCACGTCAAGCTATGTGCTGGTGGGAACTGAGAAAGCGATGAAGGAAAGTTTCGGCTCGACAGCGCATGGGGCTGGGCGCGTGATGTCGCGCAAGCAGGCCAGTAATACTTGGCGTGGCGAGGACATCCAGGCCGACCTTGAGAAGCAGCAGATTTACATCAAGGCCGCGTCGTGGAAGGGCATTACCGAGGAAGCGCCACTCGCGTACAAGGACGTCGACGAGGTCGTTCGCGTGTCGCACGATGCGGGCATCGGGAAGATGGTGGCGCAGCTCAAGCCGATTGGCGTTGTGAAGGGTTAGAGGCAGGTTCTATATCCTTGCGTGGGCGGATTGCTGATGCGGCTAGGCCTTAAGAATCCTACTAAGGAATCGTCGTATTTACGCTCTTGAGAAGCTCACTGGTCACGCGGTCATAGAGCTCAATCTTGATGATTTCCTGCAGTTCCCCCGTCTCGGTCAGCTTGCCGGTGAATTGGTTCACCGCGTAGGGCAGATTCGTACCCTTGCTCAGAGGTAAAAGGTCGGGACTCGCGCGCACCTTGGCTCTCATTTCCGCTGTGGAGAGCCGGTCATACCAATAAATCTTGACAAGCGGCGTGAAGTCCTTATAGCCGTTGACAATGGTGAATGAAACATCATCTATCTTGAGCATGTTGCCGTCAAGCTTTTTCCAGCCTATCGTGCCCATCACTAATTTCAGGTCGGCGAGCGTCGTCTCGGGAGTCGTGTTGGTGAGGTTCTCCACTACTTCCGGCTCGGGAACTACTACTTGTTCGACAACAGGAGGGGTCGTGACATTGGGTACAGGCTGCTTCTGCTCCGGCACTTTCACTTGTTTTTCTGTGTCGATTCCCCCACGAAAGAGCAGGAAGACCAAGAAGAGAATGACGATGATGTAGGCCAGATGGATGAAGATGCGCTTGTTGATGGAGAGACTGATATTGATGGCGTCGCGCGGCTGCCTGCTTTTCGAGGAAGACGATTCCCTGCGCTCCTCTTTGAGGTTGATGACCTCGTCAAACGGGTTCGCCATACCTTCTTGTTGATAGAATGGGTATTTAAAGGTTGTTTTCTACTTGAGAATCATAATGGGGAAATGCGTGCGACGGGCTTCTACGAAGCCCTCTTCGGGGAGACCCCTCAGCGCACGCAACGGACCTCTCCGCGGAACCAACGATACCTACAACTCGATAATCTTCCCCCTTCTTCCCACATTGATGACTTTCGTCTTGCCAATCATCTCCTCGATGCCCTCGGCTTCGTGGACATGGGAGCAGAGGAGGATGTCGGGCTTGAAGGTGTCAATTGCTTTGCGCACGCCGGTGCTTCCGGGGAAGAATTTGGTGAATTTCTCCATCTTGCTTCCGGAGGGATGGACGTGCGTGACCATGATTTTCTTCTTGAGCTCATCAATCTTTAGGTGACCCTTCTTGAGGAGCGCGTAAATCTCCTCTTCTGGGATTTGGAAGAGCCCGATGTTCGCCCCTCCCGCGCCGAAGATGCCCACTTCTTTGTATTTTACTGAATAGCCGTGCAGATTCTTCACCTTGTAAAGCTCAGCGAGGAAGTCGGCGGTGGCGACAGTTTCGTGATTTCCCGGGATGAGGAGCACCCGTTCTTTGCGCTTCACGAACGGCCCGATAATGCCCTCGGTGCTCTGTTCCTGGAACGTGAGGTCGCCGCAGAGGATGACCAGGTCGACGTGCTCGCGCTCGGCTTGCTCTGCGAGGCGCTCAGCGAGCCCCCGGTCGCCGTGAATATCACCAGCGGCCAGTATTTTTAGTTTGGCTTCCTCTTTGTGACTCTCCTTAACCATTCTTTAGAGGATAAACTGGCAGATTTAAAAATCTACCTGCATTCCCTTCCTGCCTGATGATTAGGCATGTTTGGTTCGATGTGGAAGGCACGCTGACACTGCGCAAGCCAGGTTTTGACGCGATTTACGACGCGTTTCGGTATGGAGTGTACGCTGAAGTCACTGGCAGGCCTCTTTCGGATGAACTCAAGCGAGAATTCGACGCGCAGTACAACCAGCACGCAACAACCTCGGCA
>JAUSJW010000082.1 GCA_030647105.1 Nanobdellota archaeon
CTCGCGCTCCTCAAGGCAGAACTCGCGGAAGAGGTCTTCTCCGGTTAGGCCGATGGCGTTCTTCCCAATTTCCGCGAGCTGGCGCACGTAGAACGGCACGTCCTCTCCACGGACTTCGACAATGCGTTCGCTATCGTCAACTCCTAAGAGTTTCAGGGCGGATTCGCGATATGCGCGAAGGCCTGAGTTCTTCGGGACGACAATGAAGGCAGTCTCCGACTTCCAGTTTTTCTTGTTCTTGCATGGTCTTGCTTGATTTTCTGTTGTTGAAAGTAAGGGCGGCAAGGGGGAATCGAACCCTCTCCATCGGATTCACAGCCCGATAATCTGCCATTAAACTACTGCCGCCATGTCAGTATGCGGATGTCCAATGCCCGAGAAAGTTTGAGTGAGTAGTGCGAGGACTACCCATGAATCACATGCTGAGAAATGGAACTATAATTAGAAGAATCAAATCCGACAATGAAGACAATCAACTCTTGCCATGCAATCTAGAAATACTCGATTCTATATAAAGGTTTCTGTTACTTCTGGTTTGGGACGACATTATTGCTTCAATTTCTCAGCGAACAGCCCAGAAACATCCAGCTTCCCCGTCGGATTGGGAATTGAGTTGGTGGTTATGACACTTGCTCCGGTTTTCTTCAGCTTTTCAAGCGCGCCTTCGACAAACAATCCGTGGACGGCGTAGCACGTGATTTTCTTCGCTTCTAATTTCTTCAGTTTCTTAATCGTCTCGAGAAGCGTGTGACCCGTCGAAATCATATCGTCTATGAGGATGCAATGCCTTCCTTTAATCTCGACTTTCTTCTTGAAATGGACTTTGACGTTTCTCGCGTCGGTGCGGTCTTTCTCAAGGATGGTCGCTTCCGCGCCAATCATGTCCGCGGTTCTCTGCGCCCATTTGTAGCTCTCCCAGTCCGGGCCGACGATGAGCGGGTTCTTGAGGCTTTTGATGGCGTTTGCGATGAGCGGGTTCGCAGTTAATCTATGGGAAGGAATGGAGAAGATATGGCCCAAGGTTTTTTCCCTGTGAAGATGCGGGTCTAAAATATACAATTGGTCAAACGAATGGCTGATGAGCGGCCCTAAGGCGTGGATGCTGTTCACTTCGCCTATTGTGAAACTCTTGTCCTGGCGCATATAGGCGAAGAATGGCGCCATGAGAGAGACAGATGTCGCGCCCATCTGCTTCGCCTGCCAGGCGGCGAGCAACACTTCGATGAGGCAACCGTCGGGATTATCGTGGAAGGACTGGACCAGAATGACTCTGCGCTTATCGACGCTTCCGCGGATGGTGAGGTGCTGCTCGTTGTCAGGGAATCGTTCCGCAGTTATTTCGCCGTAGGCGCACTTGGCCTTTCTCGCGATGGCTTTCGCCACGTGCTTTCCGTGCGAGCAACCGATGACAATCATGATGATTTTCCGACTCTAAAACTTTATAAAGGTAGCGCTTTTTGTAACGGTCGTGGGCATATGACTGAAGTCGCATATCAGAACAGTTTTCGGAGCGCTGACGGCGTTTTCTGGCCGGAGGCTTTTGAGAGCGCCGCAACGCAGGATTTGAACGCTGACGGCCTCAGAAGACCTGAGGCTACAGAGATTGCTCCATTAGAGGAGGCAAAAGCTGAACCTGTGCCGATGCCTGAGATGACGCTCGAGCGAATGGTTCTTCCGTTGGGCGGCAGCCCATTGGAGCTCTCGATTCGAGAAGAGATTGCCAGCTCTCCCGACCATTCTCCATATTCTATGATAAAGGGAATATCCTATGGATACGTGTCAGCGCTTCATTACGCGACGTTCTCCGGTTCTTACGCGCAATCGCAAGATTACACGTTCACCTTTATCCGCGACGAGCCGAGAATCCCGTACCAGACTGAGACGCGGTACGAACAGCCACTCATCTTTGTTCCCAAGAACGAACGATACCAAGAGAAGGAAAGGCGAGAAGAGAGCAATCTCTATCGGGAGACTCGAAACCGAGAAGTGAAGGGGGAATCCCTTTATCAGGAGAGGCGCGACCTACCTATAGAACCCTATCAAGGAAACAAAGAGTTAGTGTACCGCTCCATCGAAACGAGCCCGTCTCCGTTTGTACCTGAGACCCAGACACAGAGTTTCGCGAGGGCTCGGGAAATTCCGCCTATTCGGGTGAGGGCATATGAGGCGCCCATGCCTCAAGAGGCAGTAGGTTATCAGGCCCAACTGTCTGAGCCCGCACCGAAGCAAAAGCATTCTGAGCAACCGCGCTCGCAAGAAGCCCGCCCTCAAACTGAATATCGCGCCGAGCTGAAGTTAGAGAGCCGAGCCATGGCTGTTTCGGTTTCAGAAGGTGAGGATTCACCTCCTCCCTTCCGACGCGAACGGTATGAGATTTCCTTCGTCGCCCCCGCGATCACCACTAAAACACCGACGGTTTCGCTCCTCTTGCATGCGTCTCCCCGGCTTGTTGAGGGGAGCTCACCCTCTCTCGAGTTTCAGCTTTGCGAAGAGCAAGAGGCGCAACTTCAAACACGAAGCAGCCCCACACAAGAAGCACAGTCATTTCCGCTTGAGGAAAAAGTCAAGATTTCTTCCTGCTACGCTGATGGTGCTCACCTTGCGGAAGCGAGGCAGTACCGGCAGGAGCACACGATTGAAGAGCGTGAAACAAACGTTCCGCAGAGGGAGCTTACGCAATGGATGAGGGAAGGAAAGGAAGTGAAGGGATTCCTGCTCGCTGAGCGCCTGATTGCGGACAGGACCTACGCGAACGCCTATGAGGCCCTTGAAGCGCTATCGCAGAACACCCTCGAATTCCAGGTCTCCACCTATCTTGACACTGACACTGGAATGCGACGGATAGGGAGATACCTTTCCGATATCGCTGAATTCAAGCTGGACGCGAGGGAGCAATTAGGGGGCAAAGACGCCTTTGGCGCTAGGCTGAGCGGCATCATCATCCTGATTAACGGCAGGGAGCCTGAAGAAGGCAAGGTGGCGCTTGAAAACGTCGCAATCAATCCGGGCGATCGGATTGAAATAGTCTATAAATCCGATTTGGCGCGCTATGCTGAGAAATCCGAACGCCTCAAGCCGATGCTTCTCGCGGCTTAGTCCTAAATAGGTAGTTATACCTTCTTACTTTCGAGTGGTTAAACCTCGAAAAGCTTAAATATCAGATTCTCTTCTCCTGCCCCGGTGAAACTATGAATTTGATACAAAAGATGGAGACTTATGTTTTGGCGGGAGCCGCGCTTGCCGCAACCGCATGCAGTACCGTTAATAGCGCCAATCCGTTCAGGAGCGCTTCAAATTTAGAAGCCACAGTCACCGAACTTGACATCAAACTTGCTCCTAAGGCGTCTCTAAGCCTTGATGAGCACTGGAACCAGGCCGTAAATCCGGACGGAACCATGGTCGTCTTCGGCTATGTCGCCGCTTCCAGAAAGGATGCCGAAAATGGCAAGGGCGCAGTCTTCCTGTACGATGAAGCTGCCAAGGTGATTAAGGGACCCGTCGGGTCGTTCCCTGCTCTGGTGGAAGTCACTCCCGCGACTAAGCCAGTCACTTACACGGCTCAGCCGGATACCGTTGCTCAGGCACAGATTGATAAGGTGCAGGGCGTCTATACCCAGATTGAGGGTTTTGGCATTGAGTTGAAGGCAACGAGCCAGTATAGCTCCAGACAGGTAACGTTGGCGACAAGCGCCAAAGCTGCGAAGGCTAACGAGACGACTACCGCTCTGATAAGTGATTCCTATATGCAAGTTGTGTTTGCCGATGGAAGTGTAGTTGACTTATCTCCAAGCGCAGGTCCATTGCAGACCCGGGCCAACTTGGTCACAGCGGTCCAGAGAAACGTGGGCAGGGAGTTAACGTTTACCCTCAGGTAGATTTTTTTCTCTATCTTTTCTTCTTTTATTCTGATTCATAAGCAGTGGGCAGGCTACCCCTTAGTGGGGTTAATATTGTTACTCTAGAGTAACGAAACATTTATAAATGATTCTGCACTTAGCTCTGCCATGAAGCTAATCGAGCAGGTTAAAAGCCACTTCGGGCTGAACATCTACGAGGCTCGCATCTACACGTCGATTCTCTCGAGGGGCATCTGCTCCGCGGGTGAGCTCGCTGACATGTCGGGAGTGCCGCGCAGCCGGTGCTACGACGTTCTTGAAAGCCTCGAGAAGAAAGGATTCGTGTTCCAGAAGCT
>JAUSJW010000085.1 GCA_030647105.1 Nanobdellota archaeon
CCGGGCGACTCCTTCACCATCGAGGTGGAGCTCGAAAACCTGTTCCAGAGCAGGGCTAACCAGGAAAGCGAAATCAATGATATAGAAGTGACCGTCACTATTCTGGATATCGACGATGAAGAGAACCTCGAATTCGACACCCAAACCGGAGACCTGAACTTCGAGGGCAACGAGCGCAAAGAAGTGTTCCGTTTCAACAGCACGATTCCCCTGCAGACCGACAACGATTTCTACACAATTGAGATAGAGGTCTCGGGAGAGGACGATTTTGGCCACAGCGTCGGCTACACCTGGACTGAAGAGATGCAGGTGAGCAAGGACGCGCACGATGTCCGTATCACAGAACTAAAAGCCTCGCCCACCTCAATCACATGCGAGAAGCAAGCGCTCGTCACGTTCAAGCTCATGAACCTTGGAAGGAGTGATGAACCGTACCTCACCTACACGCTTTCCGCCCCTACGCTAGGGATAGAAATCAAGCAGCCTCGATTCACGCTCGATTCAGATATTGACCGAGATGAGAATGTCTACACCAAGAGCCAGGCCCTCACGTTCTCTCAAGCCCCTAAAGGGGATCATAAAGTGACGCTGACGGTATACCGGGACGGCGACATCCTTGAAGACATCTCAGCTATTAATATAGAAAGCAAGGGCTGTGGAACAGCCATAGCGCCGGAAGAGCAACCGGTAGAGGAGACGGTGGCGCCCGCGGAGGAGGAAGAGCTCATTTCGGAAGAAGAGGAAGAGCTTCCAGCCGAAGCGGAAGTCGCTGAACCCGCGGCTCAACAGCCGCACCAAGCCCAGCCCGTGGTAGGCACCTTCATTCAGAAAACAGACATGCGAACCGTCCTGGTTAGCGCCATCCTGGTAGTCGCTATCGCCTTCGGCGCCCTCCTGCTGATAAGGGTTCTCCGCTAAGTGTAACCACTGCAAAATGGAAAAATTTATAAACATAAAGCGGTTTTTAAGCGTTAATACGGGGTTAGCACAATGAAAAAGCTACTACTATTTGGTCTGATGTTTGCACTGCTGGTCAGCTTGGCGCAAGCCATTACGTTGACGGCTAGCCCAACGACAGCGAGCACAACTGAGAACCAAACACTCACTGTGACGCTCACCGCCGATGGAAACGCGACCTTCTCCAAGAACTCCAGCTTCGGCTCATTCTCGACAACCGGCCCTGCTACAAGCACCACGTTCACCTTTTCGCCAGGATTCGATTCCAGCAATGTGAACCGCGCGTACAGCTTCCTGTTCACCGCGACAAACGCCAGCAACAGCACGGATATGGCCACTGCCACCACGACGCTCACGTTTACCAACCAGAACCGGGCTCCGACCGTAAATGCGGGCGCTGACCTGACCGTTGCGCGCAATACTACACTCTCAATCACAGGAACCGCAAGCGACCCTGACGGAGATACGCTTACCTTTGACTGGGAAGTTGTCTCGGCGCCTTCGCTGAACTGGGATCTCGTGTTCCTAGTGAACACCCCAATTGCCCAGTTTATCGGCGAAGATGCGGGAAACTACACCTTCAGGCTGATTGCCAACGATAGCACAACCACCACGACCGATACCATGAGCATCCAAGTGACCGACGCCAAGCGCCTCGTCCTGACAGACCTGGACTTTGACATCGGCTCTGATAATGATGATAATATGGAGAACGCCGCTGACGGCGCCGGGCTCCGCGACGCTCAGCCGGGTGACAAGGTCACTATCGACGCTGAGGTCACTAACGGCTATGCAGACAGCTCGGACATTGAAATCCGCGATATCTCCATGACAGTCACCATCGAGAATATCGATGACGGCGACGACTTGGATGACGAGACTGATGATGTGGACGTTCAAGCGGGAAGGAACAAGAACCTCAAGCTTACGTTCACTATCCCTGAGCGCGTGGACACCGACAATTACAATGTAATTGTGGACATCGTAGGCCGCGACGAAATGGGCATCACCCATCGCATTGTCAAACGCTTCGTAATGGGCATCGACAAGGAATCCCATGACCTGCGCGTGGACAGCGCTGACTTGAGGCCCCAGGTGCTCAGCTGCACCCGCAAGGGCACTCTCGACGTTGTGGTCATCAACTTCGGCGATGAGGAAGAGGACGAGGTAAAGGTCACCGCGAGGAGCGATGCCCTTGACCTGGACTTCGAGCTCTTCGACGAGGGCGATATCAGCATGGGAACAGGCTTCGACGACGACGCGGACCTCACCGCCCAAGTCCCGGTCGACGCCACTGGCCTGGCCGCTGGCACCTACCCAGTCACTTTGAGTGTGTATCGCGATACCAACAAGCTAGAGGATACCAAGACAGTGGATGTTGTTGTGCAAGCCTGCACTCAGCCCACGCCGAACGATGACAGCGAGACCCCCGTGGACGATGAGCCCGAGGATGTCGATGTCATCGTGACTCCAGGAACCGGCACAACCCAGCCTCCGGCGAACACAGGCAACGCGCCCGTGTACGCGCAGGTCGATACCGGCTTTGGCGGCTCGAGCATGTACCTGGTACTGCTCGGCGCGGGAGCAATCCTGCTGCTGGTCATCGTAATCGGCATCATCGCGATGCTCTTCAGGAAGTAATCCTGAATAATTTTTTCTTTTTATTCATCTTCTTATTTGATTCTTTACTTCTGAAAATCTTATTATAGCCAAGCCATTAATTTCAGGAAATAGATAAATTGTTAAATAAATGCCAGAATAGGTTCTACGATGGGCAAAACAAAGTCAGCGTTCATCTGGTTTGTTGTAGGTGTAATTTTTGCAGTGCTTGTAGAGGGGATATCAGATAAGGCAGAAGGGGTTATAGCTGCTTTATTATTGCCTCTAAGGTATATAGATGTGATAGTCATCTTGAATGGCGGCCGATTTCTGTCAGATTTTGGAGGCATCGTACACTTGCTTACCTTCCCCCTAACATTTGGGGTATTCTTGCTTACGCTCAGTTTAGCCCTTGACTTTAAGGCTGAAAAGGATTTAGCAAACAACAAACAACCAAAAGAGCGTATTCCCAAGAATAAGGAATTGAAAAAGATGAGAGTGATAGGGTCGATAATCCTCCTCATAATCCTGCTTTTTGGTTTATTGCCGAACGCACAGAGTTTTCAGGAAACAATGACCAAAAATAGTTTGGAAGCACAGGCTCGCTCTGGGAAAAATTGCGAGCGATTGCCAGACGTGAAGTCGCAATATGGCACAACCTATAGGGATATTTGCTATCATAATTCAGGCGAATGCGAAAAGATTCTAAGTTTGGATCAAAAGAACATATGCTATCACAGAAGAGCGGTAAACGCCCAAGATAAGAATCTATGTAACGTGATTAGCAATCAAGAAAAAATACAATGGTGTTATGAGGCTGTCGAACGGCAAATTGATTATAAGGCCAATGGGGGAATATGACTAAAAAGTTGAACATTGAATAGAATTAATTCTGGCTATGAAAAGAAGAGAATTCAGAAGGTCGCTGGAACATCAATTGCGCTTAACACTTGAGCGCTTCTTAGAACTCTCTTTAATTATTCCGGCTTGTCGCCAATGAAAACCTTCATCCGCTCGACAAAACGATTGGAATCCTCTAGGTACCGGTCAAAGTCAGAGCCGCGCACTTCATGCAGCTCATAGTGCATAATCGCCTTGGCGCGGTCGTACATATTGCGCATGATTTGCGAGTATTCTTTCTCCAGAAGACCCTTGTTCACAAGCACTTCGTCAAGCATGTCGCCGACATGCTCTGGCGTCGGCGGAATCGCGTTCTGGCTCATGAGCGCGGCGTGCGCGGCGTCAATCACTGCCCAGTACAAATCGACAACCCCTTGCATCACGTGCCACTTGGCATTCTTGAGCGTCGCGGGCGCTTTGAGGTAATAAGCCCAGATGCTCTCCTCCGTCGGCCGGATTCTGCCTTTTTTGAGGAGCAGTTGAAGAGGCTCGAAGAATCCGGAATCCCACATCGAGATGCCGTCGCGCAGCATATTGATACCAATGGGATCTCCATTTCTGATGTAGTCCCAGAACGCGGTCAGGCGCAAAGTTACAACATGCAGCCGCCTGCTCGTCTGGTTGATAATCTTCTGGATGATGATGCGGTACGCGTCAGCGACATCACGCGTGATGTACGTGCTTAAGTCGTCAATCAGAACAAGCATATCGATATCTGAGTTGGGTGTGGCAGTGTGGCGGGCGCTCGAGCCGAAAAGAACAACTCCTTTGAGGAATTTGCCCATTTCCTTCTGAATCAGATGCGTGAATTTCCGCGCGATTTCAAGCTCATCGCGCTTCACGGAGTCAGAATACTGCGCTCTCTGGGGGATTTGGATATCCATGGCCACAAACATCCCGATACTCCCTTGAATGTTATATAAAGGTTCGTCACCATCCGAGGATAGTGGTGGAAAAGCTTAAAATGCCAGACGTTGTAACCGCCTTATGCTCGACACCCTCACCAAAATAACCGGCTCGGTAGCGAAGGCGCTCGATATCTTCTATGTAGCGCAAGGCGTCAAGCCCTGCGCGAGAATCCTCCTCGACAAAAAGGAGCTCCTCACCTGGCTCAAGGACAACAAGCTCTGGTTCGCGACATCGGAGTTCCGCGTTCTGCCCTTTGCCGACCCCAGCCGAGGCTATTCTGACACAGGTAGGGTGGGAGACCGCGGCTTTCCCGTGCTCTACATCGCCAAAGACCAAGACACCGTGATGCAGGCCAAGAGAAGCGAGAAGAGCTACCAAGAGCTCGGCAGGATTCTCGGCTACCCTGCCTGCTGCTGCGAGTTCTACGCAAAGCACGCGGCGGAGGCCGCAAAGCAGGGCAATGATTTCACCCTGTTCACCTGCAGAAACTCCTCAGGCACCGAATTCTTCTGGCAGAACAACAACTGCCTGCGCTGCTTTGACGCGACGCTTCTTTCGCATTTCCCCTGCTCGTTCTCTTGCCAGCAATCCGCCTCGATTGCCATGCGCAACCTCTCAACCATCCAAAAGCACGACCCCGAGCTCGCGCTCCAGATTGAAGGCATGTTGAGAGGAATAGTCATCTACGCGAAGGGCGTCGGCGTCTACAAAATCAGGCCGCTGAAAAAGGAAGGAAACAAAACGGCCTACAAGCCGCAGGAAGTCCTCGCGAGCGCAAAAAACTCCTTCACCGCGTTGGTGAAGATGAACACTGAACTGACAATCAAAGAGAAATCACGATTCCTCGTCGGGAAAACAGAAGTGGATGACCAGGATACGTTTGTGATGGTGTTTAAATAACGTTCAATCCAACGTCGCAATCACCCTGCACGGCGCTCCATCCGCGTCCTGAATCTTCAGCGGCAGGATGTGGCACAAGAACGTCTTGCCCACGAGCTTCTCCAAATTCACAAGATTCTCAACGATTCTGATGTTGTGCTTGAAGAGCAGTTTATGCACATCATAAGGAGCGTTGTCGGGCGTGAAAGAATCAAGGCCGACAATCTTCACCTTGTGCTTGATTAACTCTCCTGCCATTTTCGTTCCAATGACTGGATTTTCCGAGAAATACTTGGGAGAATACACATACCGGATGTGATCCGTCAAAAAGAACACCATCATGCAATCCTGGAAATTGTCGAGAGGCGCAAAAATCTCCTTCTGCCCCCGCACGTCAATCACGCACGCTTTCCCGACAAACCATTCAATCGGGAAATCCGTCAGTTTCTTTCCGTTCTCGAGCATGTGATATGGCGCGTCGATGTGCGTTCCGAAATGCGAGTTGAAGGAAAGCCTTTTCTCATTCCATCCGTTCTTCTCGATGGTCGCGATTTGTCGTATCTCTTGTTGGGGGTCTCCTGGAAACACAGGGGTCCTCGCATCAATCGGCATTGTCAAATCGAGTATCATGTGACCCTCACCCCGACAGGAATCTCTTTCTCGGTTGTCAAGAGCACGCACGTCTTCCCGTCTTCAGTCTCCGCGCAGAGGAGCATCCCTTCAGAACGCTCGCCTCCGAATTTGGTAGGTTGAAGATTGGCAAGAACAACAATGGATTTCCCGAGCAGCTCTTGCTCAGAATAATAGGGAACAAGGCTCGAGACAATCTGTACCTTCTTTTCACCGAGATCAACTTGCAATTTATAGAGCTTCTCGGTCTTGGGGATGCGCTCGGCGCTCAGGACTCTGCCGACCCGCATCTCCAGCTTCTCGAAATCGCCATAGGATATGAGTTCCATAGCAAGAAAGAACATAGCCCACTATATAAACATTTTGTATTTTAAATGACAAAATTTAAATAGAATGTCAGTTTATTCAGGTTTTATGGTCACAATCGCCCATTTGGCAGAAAAAACCATCCGAGAAAAACCTTTCCTTCAGGAAGCGCTCTACCGTCGCCTTATTAATTATCAGGCGCTCGCGCAAGACCTCGCGCCAGGCATCGAAAAGGAGCTCGGAAAGCCCGTAAAACCCGCTACGGTGATGGCAGCCATCAGAAGGTACGCGGACAAGCTCGAAAAGTCCGCAACATCAACAGCAGTCTTCGGCAAGGACTGCGCGATTGAGTTGAAATCAAAAATCGTCGAAATCTCGCTTCGGCGCTCGAAAACCCTCTTCCAGCTCGTCCCCAAGCTCTTCGAGTCCGTCGATTTCGAGGACGGCGGCATCCTCAATTTCACGACAGGCAACCAAGACATCTCGATAATCACCAACGCGAAATACGCTGATTTGTTCCTCTACCTCCTGAAGGGAGAAAACGTCCTGGAGGTCAACACCGACCTCATCGCGCTCTCGGTAAAGTATCCCAAGACGTTTAGGCGCGTCCCGGGCACGCTCCATCAGATGATTCGCGTCCTCGCCTGGGAGCACATCAATATCCTCGAGCTTATCGAGACGATGACCGAGACTATTTTCATCCTAAGCGAGGATGACGCGATGAAGGCATTCAAGGCGCTGCAACGGCTCATCCAAGAGAAGTAAAAGAGAGAAGGGATATAGCAACATTTTTATGAAGGCACCTCTTTGAGAGAAAATATGAGCAACTCAAAGCCGTATGCGCTGCCTGTTCTGGCGTCAACCGCAGCGGCGATGCTCCTAGGGCTCTTCTTCAAGCCCGATGCCTGGATGGACGTCGTCATCGCCATCGGCGGGCTAACCTTCCTCTATTTTTTCGACCGCAAGAAGGAGATTTCCCACACGTCGTTTTTCCTTTTGCTCACTACATTTGTCCTCAATCCCTTAGGGGTCTTCTGGTTATACACACAATTCGTTTCGGGCATTCTGGGCTATGACAAGGTGGTGCATTTCACGAGCAGCCTCGTCGCCACGTTCGTGCTCCTTGAGATCGACAGGAAAAAAAGGTACGGCTTCGTCCTGCTTATCGTGCTCGGGATGGGGACAGTAGTGGAACTGGGCGAATTCGTCGGCACCTACTACTTCGGTATCGACAAAGGAGGCATTCTGGCAGTAGGAGATACCCTACCTTCAATCAAAAGCGATTTGCAGAGATTTGATACCCAATTCGATTTCGTCTTCAACCTTCTTGGGACGATAGTTGGGGGGTTCGCCGCCTTTGTTCGACAACGCGCTAAAAACCCCAAAGCATAAAAAGCGCAAAGCGTTCTCATGCCCTATGAAAAAGCGAGAACTGGGCCTGCTCATTTCTTTGCTCGTCCTCTTCGCGCTCCTCTTCTTCGCGGGCATGATGAACCTGAAGCGGGGCACTGCCCTCTTCGGCATTGGCGTCGCTCCGATGGTAGAAAACCTCCTTGTGATTCTGCTCTCGCTGGCGGGCATCGCTCGCGTGTTTTTCGCGATTCTCAAGCACTAGTGCTGGTGATACATCCGCTGGTGGCGGGCGAGAGGCTGCACAGAAACGTGAGCTTCATCATCTAAAGAGCGGTAATCCGGCGGCATGTTGTCGTTCTTGTAAGGCTGCCCTTGTTGCGGCTGCCCCGCCAGCATCCCGCGGTAATCGTCGGAGGCGCCGCCCTGCTCCGCGGACTGCATGTACTTGACCCCTCCTTCTTCCTTCTCCTTCTTGGGCGGCGCCCGCTGCGCGATGCCCTCAAGCCCCTCCTCTGCCGCGAACATCTTAGAGATATCTTTAGGCTCAAGAGTCGGCACCTGCATCTTAGGAATGTCTTGAGTGCGCTTGAGCTCAGCTTCCGCGCGCTTGCGAAGGTTCTCGGACTCCTCAGTCTCCTTTTTGCGCTCCTCTTCGAGCTGCTTGAGCCTGCGCAATCGACTTTCGGGGTCGAGCCTTGCGAGCGAATCCAGAGTCTCCTTATCAAGCGCCATACGGGTGAAAACGGATGGGGGGTATAAAAAGATGGCGTTAAAAAGGGCTCAGTAGAAAGTAGCGCCTCCAAAAGTCTCCTTAAGTTGTAGGAGATGAGCCGAGAATACACTTCAGCGCGCTGTGCGCGCCACGTCCGCGCACGGACGTGTACGCCGAAGAGGCGCTTCACTGCGCTGAACATGCTCTCAACGATGCTCCTCTGCCAGTACAAGCACCAGTCGAAGCAGTCTCGCATTTGCCGACGATACTGGCCACGCTTGCATCCTTTGCGCACGGGAGCAATGCTCCAAACACCCTTCTCCCGCAGCCATCGATGCAACGGATTGCTATCAAATCCCTTGTCCATCAGGACAAGCTCAGGTAGAATAGGGCTGTGCTCAATCAAGTAAGGGATATCACACTTCTCGCCGCGAGGCTTGGCGCGAAAGCGCCACGAGAGGAACGTTCTTCGCTGAACATCGATCATCACCACCTCCTGTACGGGCCTGCTGACCGTTTCATCCGAGCCAATCCTGCGAAGGTAGTGCTTACTGGGTTGCTTCTGGCGAGTGTTGTGCCGTCAATCGCGGCGATGGCGCACGGCGCATCGCCGGCGCTCGCATGTTGGAGCGCGTCCCAAACCTCTTGGGGCCATTTTGCAATGGCCTTCTGCCACGTGGTCCAGTGTCGACGAGAGTGGTGGTACTCATCCATGAAGTCTGCTGCCCTACGCCAAGCGGGAGCATGGTTTGTGTACTCAAGTTGGGCGAGGTAGATCCTCCAACCGGGCGTTTTCTTCGGGCCTTTCCGGTTCAAGAACTCAGGAAGGTCTGCGGCCTTCCACAAACGATAAGCTTTTTCTTCCAGTGTCTCTTTTTTCTTCATGGTGGGGTCGACTCCCACCCCCAAGTGGCCTTCCAGCCGCTTGGGTTATATCTTACTTTCTACTGAGCCGTTAAAAAGAGCGAAGTGCCTATTCCCTCGCCGATTTCCGCCCCGGCGGATAGAAATTGAAGGAGTGCACTTCCGAGGTCTGCAACGTGACATACTCCCTTACAATGTCCGAGAACTGCGACTTGAGTTCCCGCAAGAGGCCTCGAAATTCAAGAGATGAGGGGACGTCAAGATTGAGTTCAAGATCCCACCGGCCCAGCGACTTGCTGTAGAACCAGATGTTGGGGTG
>JAUSJW010000094.1 GCA_030647105.1 Nanobdellota archaeon
TTCGCCGTCGGAGAATGCTCCTCGACAGGATTGCACGGTGCAGACAGATTAGCTTCCAACAGTTTGGCGGAAGGATTGGTCTTTGGCTCGATTGTCGCTCTTGAATTAGGCAAAAAGGGGTTCAAGAGGCCGCCGCCCCTCGACCAAGAGAAATCGATTCACGAAGCCGAATCGAATTTGAAGCGACCATCGAAATTCTCCACTTCTGATTCTCATAAAATAAAACACCTGAGAAAAACGCTCCAAGAAGAGATGTGGAAGAACGTCGGCATCCTGCGCACGATGAAAGGGTTGGAAATCGCGAAGCGAAAACTCGGGACGATTCTTCTTAAAGCGGAAAAGATTCTCGAGAAAGGGATATCCAAGGAACCGCTGGAACTGCGCAATCTCTGTGTCGTTGGACTTCTTGTCATCGAATCCGCGCTGAGACGCAAGGAGTCGAGAGGGACGCACGCGCTGCTCGATTACCCGAATCGTGACGATAAGAACTGGAAAAAGCACATTTCTCTTCGCAAATAGTCACTTTTTTATATCTCACGCGCATTCTCGGGTTCTTATGGTCGAGCTCATCATCACCGAAAAGCCGCAGGCCGCGAAGAAGATAGCGGACGCGCTCGCCGACGGCAAGCCGCTCATCGAGAAGAATGATGGAGTAGCGTATTACAGCATTGTCCGCAAGGGCAAGGACATTCTCGTCGGGTGCGCGGTTGGCCACCTCTTTGGACTTGAGCAGAAGGAGACGGCCAAGAAGTGGACCTATCCCGTGTTTGAAGTGGAATGGAAGCCTTCTTACGACAAGAAGGAATCTGCGCACACCAAGAAATACCTGATGACGCTCAAAAAGCTCGCGAAACAGGCCAGCGAAATCACGGTGGCGACAGACTACGACGTCGAGGGCGAGGTCATCGGCCTTAACGTTGTGCGATACGCCTGCAACCGCAAGGACGCGAGCCGCATGAAGTTCTCAACGCTCATGAAAGAAGACCTCGTTGAGGCGTACGAGCACAAGTCGAAGACGCTCGACTGGGGCCAGGCCAACGCCGGAGAAACGAGACACAAACTCGACTGGTACAACGGCATCAACTATTCCCGTGCGCTCACTGGCGCCGTGAAAGCGAACGGGGCCTTCAAAATCATGTCCATCGGCCGCGTGCAGGGGCCGGCCCTCAAAATCATCGTCGACCGGGAAAAGGAAATCAGCGCCTTCAAGCCCAAGCCCTACTGGGAAATCGAACTCGACGCGCTCGCGAACAAGGAAAATGTCGTCGCGTGGCACAAGGAGGAGAAATTTTGGGAGAAGCCAAAAGCGGAAGCGGTGATGAAGAAAATCGAGGGCGCGAAGGAAGGAATTGTCCAGAACACCTCCACCTCTGAAACCAAGCAGGCTCCGCCAACGCCCTTTGATTTGACGACTTTGCAGACCGAGATGTACCGGTGCCACAAGATAGCGCCCAAGAGAACGCTCGAAATCGCGCAGGAACTCTACGTCGGCGGATACATCTCCTATCCGAGAACCTCATCTCAACAGTACCCGGAAAGCATCGGCTATAGAAAACTCCTTTCGCTCCTCGGCAACAATCCCGCTTACGCGGACCTCGTGAAGAAGCTTCTCTCCCAAGGCTCGCTCCAGCCCAACAATGGCAAGAAAACAGACCCCGCGCACCCAGCCATTTATCCTACGGGCGCATCCCCTTCTTTAGATACGCCTCAGCATGAGAAGCTCTATGATATCATCGCGCGCAGATTCCTCGCAACCTTTGCGCCGTATGCCCTTCGCGAAACGACCAAATTCGACATTATCGTGCGCGAAGAGCCCTTCGTCGCTTCCGGAACTCGAACTAAAGAAAAAGGCTGGCATCTCTATTATGGCCCGTATGTCAACCTCGAGGAGCAGGAGATGCCTAAGGTGCAGAACGGCGAGAAAGTGACGGTGAAGAAATCCGAAATGCACGAGAAGGAAACCAAGCCTCCGGCGCGCTACAATGCCTCTTCTATTCTCCGTGAGCTCGAGAAGAAAAACCTCGGCACGAAGTCCACGCGCGCCTCCATTGTCGACACGCTCTTTGAAAGAGGGTATCTCCACGGCAAGTCCATTGAGGCCACGGAACTCGGGATGCGGCTCATTGACACGCTCCAGCGCCACGCTCCCAAAATCATCGATGAAGAACTGACTCGCCATTTCGAGGATGAGATGGAGGAAATCCGCGAGGGAAAGAAGACCGGCGAGGAAGTCCTCGAAGAGGCGCAGGCGGCGCTCACGCGCGTTCTCACCGAGGTCAAGAGCAAGGAAAAAGACATCGGAAAAGAGCTTCTCGCCGCCCATCGCGAGACCCAGGACGCGATGTCAACTGTGGGAGCATGCCCGCTGTGCAAGGAGGGCAAGCTCCAGATTCGAAAAGGGAAATTCGGCCTCTTCATCGCCTGCAACCGCTATCCGGAGTGCAAGTCCACGTTCTCACTACCTTCCAACACGCTCGTCCGACCGACGGAAAAGACGTGCGAGCACTGCCAGCATCCCATCATCCAGGTCATCAGCCGCGGCAAGAAGCCGCAAGAGATTTGCCTCAACAAAGAATGCCCCTCAAAAGAGGCTAAAGATATCAAGGAGAAGCCCTGCCCCACGTGCAAGGAAGGGACAGTCGTTGTCAGAAAATCAGTCTACGGTCCCTTCCTGGGATGCAATCGCTATCCGGCCTGCAAGTACACGGAGCAAATCAAGCGATGAGACCTCTTGCCTGCTTGCTCTTTCTTCTGCTCCTTCTTCCGACTGTGCTAGCCCAAACGGGAAAGATTCCGCTGCTCGCTGTGCACATGGAGGACGGCGTCACTGGCGGAAGCACAGCGGAGCTGACCCTGGAAGTGGTACCAGGCTCAGGACGAGTCTTCGTCGATACCTTTCCCCTAACACGCGTCGACACACAGATGTCCATGCGCCTCGCGAAGGAAGTGGCGTGTGATTTCCTCGAAAAAGACTGCCGTGACCTTGACTTCATTTACACCATCCGCGCTGACTCTCCCATCATCGGAGGCCCGAGCGCTGGCGCCGCCGCCGCGGTGCTCACGGTCGCGACGCTCTCCTCGGTTCAGTTGCCTCAGGATATCGCCATGACTGGAACCATTAACTCCGGCGGGCTTGTGGGCCCTGTCGGCGGGCTTAA
>JAUSJW010000097.1 GCA_030647105.1 Nanobdellota archaeon
CTGCCAGGTGTGTGGCGGTGGCATGAAGCTCCTCAGGAAGGAGGCTATTGCCGAAACGACCTACCACTATATGCGCTGCGAGTACTGCAAGCGCGAAGTCGCGAGAAGGGAAGAATGACAATGGAAAAAAGTCTGCAAGGAGTGGCGGCGGAAGGGGCGCGAAGATGCCCTGAATGCAAGTCCACTAACCTTGTGAAGCGGGAAAACGAAATCTATTGCAACAAGTGCGGGCTCTGCCTCGAGTAACTCTCCCATGAAAAGCAAACCTAAGCAAGTCGCCAAAAAAAGCCCGTGGGCGGCTGCTATCCTCAATGTTCTCATTCTGGGAGCAGGGTACCTCTACGTTGGCAAACGCAAGACCTTCGCCTACCTTCTTCTGGCAGGCCAGCTCCTCTGTTTCGTCGGATGGTACGTACTGGGCTGGGCGGCTCTGACTACCCGGTCATCCAATCTCTATATCCTCTTAGCATCTCTCGTCCTTAATTTCGCGTTTGCCTATGACGCCTATCACGAGGCAAAGCAGTAGGCAGATTTTCTGAGGAAATCTATATAAATCAGGATTCTCAAAAGGGCTCATGCGCGTTTCCGTCACTGCCACCGGTTTATCTGAGGATATCTTCAACGCTGAGATCCTCAAGGGAGTGCTCTCGCACGCAGGATTTCAGCTTGGTGAAGGGCCTGACGCGGTACGGGTGCTTGCGGCTTCTGGAGCCGCTTCTCTTCCTCTTCTCAGCCCTGAAAAAACGCTGATTGCCGGAACTTTTTCTAAGGGGGAGATGGAAACGATACGGGAAAAGAACGAGGAAGTTGCATTCTTGGGCAGCCATAACCTCCATCTGGCCAGAGAAGCGATTGAGAATCTGGCGCAGGGCGCTTTGGTCGATATGATGACGGAAAGCGAGCAGATTGACCTGCATCTTCCCCGAATCCGCAATAATCCTGCTATCGGTCTCTTGCAACTACACCATTCTTATCTGGATACGTTCATATCGCACCCTATCGAGGATGTCCTTACAGAAGCGAAGAAGGCAGCCGCCGATGGCTGCAAGGAGCTCACGCTTCTGGGTGACGCTACTCGCTACGGCACAGAAAAAATCTGGAGTTCGTCTCTTCCGGAGCTGCTGAAAGCGCTGGTCGAGATTCCAGGCAACTTTAAGGTGCGCTGCGAGTCCTGCGGCGCGAAGGGGCTCAAGCCTATTATCGATGAGGTCATGAACTGGATGGCCCATGAGAAGGCGTACAAGCACCTGCATCTCCCTTTATTTTCCGGGAGCAGTGAGATTCTCGATCAGATGAATGCTGGATTCACGGTTGAGGAAGCAAAATCCTTGGCCAACCGCTTCAAAAGCGAATTTGGACGAGGAACCTTTTCTACGGAGTTTGTTGTCGGCTTTGGCGAAGAGACCGTGGCGCAGTTCAATGATTCTTTGCAAGTGTTAGGGGAATTGAGGCCAGAGATGGTGAGCGTGAGTCAAGCGGCTTCCGGACGGATGATAGACGACCGGGCGCGCATCCTCACCAACACGTTCCATCACATCCTGCGGATGAACAATGAGAAGTGGCTCGGCTGGCAGGGCGAGTTGATGATGATTGAGCGGGCGGAACGGGACGAATGGACTGGAAGGAACTTCGCGTGGAAGCCTATCAATGTAAAAGGCAGCTATAAGCCCGGAGACATGGTGCGCGCCAAGGCGAACACAATTGTAGGCGATGTTCTTAGGGCGGAGAACCTGCGTTAGGCGTCTCACCTCGAACCGTAGAAAACGTAATGCCTCCTTTCTCGAAACGGCGGATATTGCCGCCTTCACCTAACGTGTAGACCACGGTTCCCGGCATCTCGAAGGACGCCCCGATGGAGTACAAATGCCGTGAGTTGACCTGCTGTCTGAACCCTAACTGTTCTTGAAGCGTTCCGGGAGTAGACGAGCGCTCGGTAAGGATGCGTTGGGGGTTGATTTCCACGAGTTCTACATTGGTTCCGTATACGGTTCCGTCGACCTGTACAAGCACAGCGTTGTCCTCATACGCTACCCGTTTCATGTCCCTGAAACAGACCTCATCATTGATATCCACTTTCCTGCCCAGCGCCGGTCGTTCCTCTCGCTGGAGTAGCTTCCCTCCGAATGTTTTTTGGTTGTGGACAGGATTCGCGGGGTCAAAGTTCAGAACAAAGATATACGCTGGCGCGTGGCCGTAACTCTCATTCCAGTCCAGAAGCGCCTGTCTTTTTTGTGCTTCGGGGGTTGACGCCAGAATCTCTTCCAGCTCCCGGCTCATATCGCGCAGATAATGCGCCCTGGCCTGGATGCACATATCGTACACCGCTAATTCAAGCTCCTTAGCAGGTGCTTCTTCGAGAAGGTTTTCAAGAGAACTGCGTTGTCTAACTAGCTCATCGATAGTAGGCATTGCCTTTTTGAAGGTGGAGGAAATTAATAAACGTTCTTATTTAATGGTTCGTGTGAACTGATACTGAAATTGAACATGCGCCGTAATCTGGCACAAAGCTTATAAGAGGTGTTTCTTTTATTTTATCATTACAAGGGAGCTCATGACCGGAAAAAGAAGGCGCATAGACCGCGCGGAGGTCTTGAGTAAGAATATTCCAAAAACGTACTGTTTTACCGAGCGGGATCTTCACCTTTTTGAGCTGCCCCAGATATTTTCAGCATGTTCCCTCTGGTTGGAATCGGGCATGGCTAGCTCTCTTGCAACTTTTGATTTGGTTGTCAGGGAGATGCCTCCCAACAGAAATTTCTTGCTAATGGGTGGGACAGAGGAGATTATCCAAGGGATATCCAATTGGGGTTATACTAAAGATGAAATACACTACCTTGCGAAAAATAAAATCATTACTCCTAACTTGGCTGAGCATCTTGAAGGGATTCATTTTACAGGGAGCCTGTATGCGCTTCCAGAAGGGACCATCTTTTTTCCCGGGGAACCGGTATTGAGAATTACCGCCCCCCTTGTAGAGGGAAACCTCTTGACCATGTTTTTAATTAACGCATTTGTTAGCAACACCGTCCCGTTATCAAAGGCAGTAAGAGGTGTCATTGCGGCCAAGGACAAGAAGTTTCTTTCTTCGGCGAGTTTAAGAGCACAGTCCAGTGAGTCGGCGTTTAAGTATGGGCGTGCAGTTTACCTCTCTGGAGGGCATGGATCAACTATGATCCCCTCTTTCTGCAGGAAATACCACCTGCCTTTTTTAGATGCTTCAAGAAAGCTCTATCATATGGTTGTTCAGTCATTCCCTACCGAGATTGACTCAATGAGGAAAATTACCAGCGTATTTCCCTCTACGATGGATTTTATGGTTGACACCTACGATTTCGAGAAAGGCATAAAAAACGCAATTCTTGTCGCAACAGAATTAAGGAAAAAAGGAAATTCGATACGGGGGATAACGATAGATAGTGGGGATTTATACAAACGATCTGTTAGAGCAAGAAAGCTCCTAGACAAAGCCGGTCTAAAAGACATAAGCATCACTGTTGCAAGTAACCTAGATGAGAAGAAGATTGATGCTTTATCAGACAGGAACGCCCCCATAGACCAGTTTTTGGCCATTACAGAGATGATTTCCTCAAGAGATGCCCCTAGTTTGGAGGCCGTTTATAAGTTAGCAGAGCTACAGAGGGGGAGCGCCCTGATTCCCAAAGCGAAACTGATTTTTGGGAAGGTGAGTTATCCGGGCAAAAAACAAGTGTTTAGGGTTTATAAAAAAGGGAAGATGCGAAAGGATGTCGTTGGGATGAGTGATGAGCGATTGGGCCGACCGCTGTTAAAAAAACTGATTGAGAAAGGAACGCGCGTTTATACCCTGCCTTCCCTAGAAAAGATAAGAGCGAGTGTGGGGGACCAGTTGAAAAAACTACCCCCGCGGTTATTAAGTATAAAGAAACAGTATGCTTATCGTGTCGAGATCAGCCGCGGCCTTAGAAAATTGATGAGGCAGGTGAGGAAGGCGCATCAGTAACCTCCTTTCCCCCTAATCGCCGTTCGCATTATCCGTTCGGGTGCAGGGAGTTCTGGCAGCCTTACTGTTTTGTGGGCTATGCCCTTTAGTTCATCCCTCTCGTGGGTTACGATTATTAGAGTCTTCTTCTTTGAAACTTTGTTTATTACACGAAAAATATCCTCTTTTGATTTTCTATCCAGGTTAGCGGAAATCTCATCTAAGAGGAGAATTTTCGGATTAACAATAAGAGTTCTTGCAATAATCAATTTTCTTTTTTGGCCGCCGGATAAGAAGTAGGGATATTCCTCTTTTTTCCCCCCCAGCCCTACCTTGTCTAGAAGATCGCCGGCTTTTTTAAGCGCTTGGTTCTTGGGCATTCTTTTGATGACCATAAGCGGTTTTGTCAGGTTATCTATCACCTTAAGATGATACCAAGGATGCGGCTCTTGAAATACGAACCCTATCAGGTGGTTTTTTATTATTTTTTCCCTTTCTTCTTTTGGGGTGTCTGGGGTTACCCTATGCTTGCAGATAATGATCTCCCCACTATCAAAGTTCTCTAAGAGGGAGATGCATCTCAAAAGTGTGGTCTTACCACACCCGTTAGGACCAGTAATCAGAACTGACTGCCCTTCATTTATTTTCATGGATACGTTATCTAATACTTTTAATCCCCCAAAACTTTTTGAGAGGTTTTTCAGTTCGATTATTGTTTTCATAGTTATAGCAAGGTTTTATATTTGATTTTAACAACTTTCCTTAACAAAATCTCAATGCATACTATCAGGAGGATATACATGATTGCGAGCGTCGTGTAGACCTCAAAAGGCAGGAATACGTTGCTGATAATCGTGTTGGAGACATGCAACAGTTCGTTAAATCCGATTATGCTCACCAGAGAAGTATGTTTGATGAGTGTTATGAACCATGCGAGGAGGTCTGGAGTCATGTTTTTTAAAACCTGTGGCAGCACGATATGCCGGTATGCCTGGAGTTTAGTGAAGCCCAATACCCTCGCGCTTTCGTACTGGTCTTTGTGAATCGCGTTTATTCCGGAGATTATTGATTCCATTATAAACGGGGAGATATTAATGCTCAACGCAATCAACGACGCAATCAACGGGGAAAAACTGACTCCGATGAGCAGCGGGAGAGCGTAATATGCCCAGATGATCATCACCAGGGCGGGAATTGCCTTGCATGTAACAGAATAGACCGCAACAAACCTCCTCGCAAACTTGCTCTCGCTTTTTCTGAGAGACACTAGCACCAATGCGATACAGAATCCAACAAAGAACGAAATAACCGAGAGGATTATTGTCATTAAAAGCCCCTTTAAGAATAACGGCCAATAAGAAAAGACTAACGGGAAATTAAACGAATAGGCCATGTTTATCCCAGTTTGTAGATTTTGACTTCATGTAACCAATGCGCCCCATAGTTATCTTCAAACTCTTTGAGCTTGCCATTTACTTCCAACACTTCTAGAGAGTTCTCTAAAAATCTTAGAAATGCCACATCATTTGATCTAACAGCCCACGCCGTTGGGTTATGGTTAAACGGAGCGTCCGCGAAAATTATTTTTACTTCAGCGTGTGCTCTTGCATACGCTTCTAAGTTTCCAGTTCCGGCTATCGCTATGTCTGCTCTTCCAGCCGAGACTTCCATAGCTATTCTCGACATATCCGACCCCTCTACATCAATCACTTTTATGTCTGCATTCTTGAAATTTTCTTTGACAAAATTATGGCCGGATTCTCCATTCGCCACTACCACTGTGAGCCCTTTTTTATCTGCATCAAACACCGTTGAAAACCGATTATCATTCTTTTTCACCAATGCGACATCCCCGACATAGAACAGCGGCTGGGTGAATGCTACAGAGTACGCTCTAGGGATGTTAATAAAGAATCCGGTCGCGACGACATCACACACTCCCGACTGCAGTCCCAGTATTGCGGTTCCCCATGACTGCTCATGATATACGGGCTCAACGTGGATTACGTCTAGAATCGCGCGCAGTGTATCAATCATATGGCCCCTTAATTCGCCAGTATTCGCGTCTTTAATAACCGCGGGGGGGTAGACCACATAACATACATCGAGCTTTCCCGTTTTTTTCATCTTGTCCAGAGTGTCTCCCCCATTCGAGGTCTCCGGACGGAAGAACATCACCAAAACGAGGAGAAGGATGATAGCTACAGAGATAACCCCGGCATATTTTTCTATTGCCCCCCCCATAACCCGCTTTACGCTAAGAACACTTATAAGCCTTTCTTTATCTTTTTAACTCGAAGCTCTTTGAAATTTGTTCGTTTATCAAATTCTCTAGAAAAACGTAGATTCTCTGATTCACCTATCACAATTTCTGCAGAGTGATAGACGATACACCCTTCTTTGAGATGACCCCCTATGGCCTTGCCCTCTTTATCGGAGATAACAATGTGGATGTGCATCCCATCAGAAGACAGGGTCCCATCCAAAGAGAGAATCCCAAAATGCTCATTGAATGTTTTTATGTCTTCATCAACAAACCTTAAGGTCGCTTTCCTAAGATTTCCAACCCCAGTCAGGATATACCCTGCGCACATCCTGTTGGATTTTACAAACCTACTTAACTCTTCTTTAAGGTCTTGGCCGGGCTTTAGTTGTAAAACGTGAACTCTCATATTTAAAGTGCGCCCGATGAGCTTTATATACCTTTTTATCGTAGCGACCGGGAATAATCAGCAATCCGTTTGAAGAGGGCCCGGGGATGAAACGCCACACAAAATGGAGATAAAAAGAATAAGAATAAAAGGGCAAAACGACATCCGACCAGTATGCGCTTGGATAGGCAGGTAATACGTGCAGTCTCTCAGTTCAGAGATGCGGAGCAATATAGTTTTGTGGTAGAGTACCCTCCCCCCCTTGTCCGGCCCAGAATAAGCGAAACGGATATTTTGAGCAAATCCCCCTCTGATTCCGGTTCGGGTAACCCTCCCATCGAGGTTTATGTCCATATTCCCGACTGCCCCTATATCTGTGATTTTTGCTCCTTCTACAAATTCAGCCGATTATCCGAGCAAGAACGAGATCGATATGTTAGTGCTGTGCAGAAAGAAGTGGATATTTACGTGGAAAGAAGTGATTTAGCAACGCGAACTGTTACCAGCGTATTTTTTGGAGGAGGAACACCTACCCGCTTAAGCCCTGATCAGCTTTCTCGGCTCCTCGCGCATTTAGCAGGTAAGCTGCGATTGAGTGAGGATGTAGAGGTGACCGTAGAGTCCTCACCAGACACGTTGGATAATGAGATTCTAGAATCCATGCTCCGAGGAGGTGTCAACAGGTTGAGTATCGGTGTCCAAGATTTTCATGACCCTGTGCTGGCAGCAAGACACAGGGGGCATACGGGACAGCAAGCTATTGACGCTTACCATAGAGCGCGAACTCTCGGATTTGAGAACATTAACATTGATCTCATCTACCGTTTGCCGCAACAAACCCTAGCCGGATGGGACCAAAACCTGCAGGTTATCAGAGATCTGGCGCCCGATTATGCTACGTTCTATCATCTCAGAAAAGAAAGGCGCACCTCTCTTGGAAAAAAGAAGGAAGCTTGTTTCCCTACAAAAGAGGAGGCCATGGAGATGTATCTCCGCGCCTTGGAAACGCTTGTTGGGATGAACTACCTTCAAATCTCGCCCAATCAATTTGCGGCGCCAAAAAAGGAATTCCGGCAGCAGGAGCATAAGTGGCATCGAGGATCCGAACTTCTGGGCTTGGGGGCATCTGCCTATTCTTGGTTTAATGGGTTCGCCTATAGGAATGTGGGGAGGTTTGGAACGAATATGCGAAAGGACCTCACCACTTATCTATCCACAATTGAATCTGGCCATCTGGCGGTTGAGTCAGGTGAGCGGCCAACAGCGCAAGAGCAGATGCGGAGATTTGCACTCTTTGGTCTGAAAACAAGTGGGATAAACAGACCGAGCGGGGGAATAGATAAGCAGTTATTTCTTGAGAGGTTTGGCGTTTCCCTCGAAGCGATTTTAGGAGACGCTATTCAAGACTTAAAAACGAAGGGGTTAGTCGAAGAAGATGCGCAGACCCTCAGATTAACTCTTGGCGGGCTCCTGGTTGCGGAAGAAGTTGCCACTTTGCTCTATTCTAGCGCAATGAACAATAGATTAAAAAAAGTAAAAAATACATTCGGAAGGGACGGACTATAGCATCCTAATTCTCGATCTTATCCCGTTCAGGAATACCGAGCGCCATGTTCGTCTTGTGGATGCTCTCTTCGGCGGACATCACGTTCATCGCCGCGCGAATCGCGTCGATGTTCTCGCAGACGACGTCAGATTCCTGGTGGATGGCCTGCATATAGAGCAGCTTGTTGCCGACAACGCCGACAGCCTCCTTCCAGATGCAGATTTCAGGCATGTCGCCGCGCGCGTAGCCGATGTCTTTCGCGAGCTCCATAATCTCGGCGGTCGAGCCGACCTTGGACTCGTTGTAGACCACACGGATTCTCGAAGTGGCGTTGAAGGCAGCGATGACCTCATCAAGGACGGGTGTTTTTTCGCACTCCGCGATAATGGTGTGCACGTGCATCAGCGTTGTTGAGACCGACATGGCGGTCGTGAAAATCTTCACGTCATGCAACACTGACTGAACATCTGGGCCGTGGTGGCTCGGCATCTCAAGGACAGGAATGATGCCGTTGATAGGGCCGTTATCCACGTCCCAGGGGTCAGCGCCCCTGCGAATCATGGTAGCGTAGACTTCCTTGATGCCGTATTTCTTGTGTACTAAATTAAGTGTCCTGCACAGTCCGGTAGTGTTGCACGAGACTACGCGGATAAACTGCTTGCCGCGGCACTCATCGTAATTGCACTGGGCGACGAAGCTGCATTCGGCGACCTTCGCCTTTTCTCCGCCTTGGAAGATGGCCTTCATCTTGCGCGGAATGTAGATTTTCTCTTTGTTGTCGGCGCCGATTTTCTTGGGGGAGGTGTCTACAACGATGTCGACCTTTCCGAGGAGCTCCTCGAACGTGCCGGCGATGCTAATACCCGGCCTTCCTGAAAGGTCATGACCTGGTATGACATAAATTGGAATGCCCTTGCGGTGGGCGCTCCTGATGCGCCAATTATAGGTTCTGCCGGTGACTCCTACCAGTTCCATGTCTTCTTGAAGCCGGACGGCGTCAGCGACGCGCTTTCCGATGGTACCATATCCCACAATCCCAACTCTGATTTTTTTCATGAGTGCACCTGTTCCATTCCTTGGTCGTATTTTCCCTGCGACGCAAGGCTGTTGAGCTTCAATCGGCGAGAAAAGATATCCTGCGCCGTTTTCACATTCTCTTTTTTACCTGCCCAGGCATTCATTGTGGGATCCTGGAGCGCTCTTGCGTAGGAAAAGCTCAGGTTCCACGGCATGGGATGCACGTTCATTAACTGGAGATGGAGTGTCGCCTGTTCCGGAGTCTGGCCGCCGGAGAGGAAGTTGACGGTGGGGACCACATCAGAAACCGTTTTCTTGAGTATGTTTAACGTGTGCTCGGCGACTTGCTCCGGAGTTGCCTTCTTCGGACAATCCTTGCCGGAAATGACCATACTCGGCTTGAGAATGATATATCTCAAATCCACCAGATTACGCTTGAGGGCGACAAAGACTTCTTTGAGCACTGCTTCTGAAACAACAGCGCAGCGTTCAATGGTATGGGTTCCCTCTAAGAGGACTTCGGGCTCGACAATCGGGACAATCCCTGCGACCTGGCAGATGGCAGCGTAGCGCGCGAGCACTTCCGCGTTTGAAGAGATAGCAAGGGGCGAAGGGAGCGTGTCGGTAATCTTGTACACGGCTCTCCATTTCGCGAATTTCGCTCCTAATTTTTTATATTCCGCTAGACGTTCAGGAAGGCCATCCAATCCTTGTGTAACTTCTTCATCCTCGGTAAATGGAATCTTGATTAGGCCTTTGTCCACCTTGATGCCGGGAAGGATGCCGTGCTTTTCGAGGAACTTTGGAAAGGGCGTCCCATCAGACGCGTTCTGCATCAGGGTCTCTTCATAGAGGATAACGCCAGCAAGGTACTTGCCTGCGTCAGGAGCGGAAAACAAGAGTTCACGATACTGCCTTCTTGACTCCTCGGTCGATGCTACGCCTACCCCTTCCAATCGCCTGGTCGCGGTCTTTGTGGACTCATCCGCGGCGAGAATGCCCTTGCCTTTCAGAGCGATTTGGTCAATGGTGTGCTTGAGGTCTTCTTGCGACATGTTCACTCAACTCCGAAGAAAATCCTGGCCTCGTCGTAACGATGCCTCGGCACGGTCTTGAGCTCTCCCAAGGCGGCCTTCATGTCTTTAGAAACGATTTCCGTCCCTTGCAGGGCAGCGATTTTGCCGAATTCCTTGTTTTCAACCATTTCCGCTGCGTGGACGCCTAAACGGGTTCCTAAAACACGGTCAAAGGCAGTCGGGTGGCCGGCGCGCTGGAGGTGGCCGAGGACGACATGCCTCGCTTCTTTTCCGGTGAGCTTTTCAAGGTCCTGGGCGAGACGCTCTCCAATGCCGCCGAGGCGTACATGGCCAAACATGTCTTTTTTGTCTACCTGCTTTACGATGTCTCCCTCAATCGCCTTCGCGCCCTCGGAGACAGCAATCATGGTGTAATGCTTGCCCTGGGACTCGCGCCTTCTGATAATCTTGCAGATTTCGTTGATATCGTAAGGATACTCTGGAAGAAGGATGACGTGCGCGCCACCAGCCATGCCCGCGTGCAAGGTGAGCCAGCCGGCGTGCCTGCCCATGACTTCTACGACCATGACACGCTCGTGGCTTTGTGCGGTCGTGTGGAGGCGGTCGATGGCGTCCGCCGCGATGTTCACGGAGGTGTCGAAGCCAAAGGTGTAATCGGTCGCGCTGACATCGTTGTCGATGGTTTTCGGCACTCCTACGACCTTGATGCCGTCCTGATGGAGCTTCCAGGCGACTCCGAGCGTATCTTCGCCGCCAATAGCAATGAGATAATCACAATTGAATTTCTTGAGCGTGGCCTTGACCTGATCAACGCCGCCTGGAATCTTGTAAGGGTTTGTTCTGCTCGTGCCTAAGATGGTGCCGCCGAGCGTGTGGATGTCTTCCACTTCGTCCAAATCCAGAGGGTGCTGCTCGCCTTCGCCTAACAGGCCCGCCCAGCCTTTCCGAAAGCCTAGGACGTCATATCCAAGAGAAATCGCCCGTACGACAATGCCTCGAATGACTGCGTTGAGGCCTGGGGCATCGCCGCCGCCGGTCACAATCGCTATTTGTTTCTTTCGGGCGCCGGTCAGTGCCATATAACAAGGCAAGCTGGGTGATTTATAAAACTTATTGTGTGAATGGGAAGCGGCTTCCCATTGTTGGAAATCTTTAAATAGGCCGCTTTCGAAGCTCTTTTCGGTGATTCCTATGAACTATCTAGGTGTAGTATTAGCGGCGCTGGCGAGCATGGTGCTCGGCTGGCTTTGGTATGGGCCTTTGTTTGGGAAGATGTGGATAGCGGCCATGAAGATAGACCCTAAGAAGGGCGCGGACATGAAGAAGAACATGGGCAAGAGCTATTTCGGCATGATTATCTCGAGTCTGCTCACGTTCTTTGTGCTGGCAAAATTAATGGAAACTTTTTCGATAACAACAATGAACGGCGCTTTGATGCTCGGTCTTTGGATTTGGCTCGGATTCGTTCTTACAGTCGAATTCGGCTCGGTCCTCTGGGAAGGCAGGAGCTCCAAGGTGTTTTTTATCAACAGCGCGTATGAGCTGCTGAAGATTCTTGTGGGCGCGTGGGTCCTCACGCGATTCGTATGAAGCTTCAAGTTGCGGAGGCCTCCCTACCCACTAAGTATTACGGGAGGTTCCGTATTTTTATCTTCAAGACTCCGGATGGCAAGGAGCACGCCGCCCTGGTGCTTGGGGATGTAAAAGGAAAGAAAGATGTCCTGACGCGCCTGCATTCTGAGTGCCTCACCGGAGATGTTTTCCATAGCTTACGGTGCGACTGCGGCGAACAATTAGAGAAGGCGTTAAAGCAAATCAGAAAACATGGCGAAGGCGTTCTTCTGTATTTGAGACAAGAAGGCAGGGGCATTGGCCTCTTCAACAAGATTCGCGCTTACAAACTGCAGGAGCAGGGGATGGATACCGTGGAAGCGAACGTGCATCTAGGCTTTGGCGGCGACATGCGCAACTACGAGGAAGCGGCTGCCATCCTAAAATATCTCGGAGTCCGGAGCGTTGTTCTCATCACAAACAACCCCCAGAAAATCCAGGGGCTCAGGAAGGAAGGCATTCCCGCTAAACGATTGCCCAGCAAAGTGAAGTCCCACAAGCTGAATCGTGGGTATCTCGCGACGAAAAAGAAGAAGATGGGGCATTTGATTTAAGTGAATCTTTATTTCCCCAGCGCCGCCATCGCTTTGCTGACATCAGATTCTTTCACGAGCACAACGCATTCGCCCTGAGATGCGGAAGCGCGGACAACGGAGATATTTCTTGATGAAAGCAGGGTTGAAAGCTGTGCCAACCCGCCCGCAGTGTCTGAAGTCGCGACGGAAATCTCGGCGAGTTTCGCCTGCCCTTCAGTGATTCCTGTTTTAACCTTGATAGCCCCGAGCTCCTTCGATTCGGTGTGCAAAGGCCTCATCCGCCTCAGCGCCGCGCCAATAGCAGGCAAGTGCTTCTTCTCCACGCGATGGGCGTGTGCGATATCCCGGGCAAGAGACGTGCAGTTAATCCAGCCCCGCGTCAGGCAAGCGCCGACCATGGGACGCGCATCCACGAATTCCCGGCTTATTTGCGACAGGTTTTGAGGCATGCTGCGAGCTCCTTGAGAGTGTGAGAGAGTGTTTTCTTGTCTCCGATTTCGTTGGATATATTTGCCATGTTGACAAAGTGCCAGAGCTTGTAGAGATCCTTGCGCTCGTCGTACTTTGAAGAGACGGTTCCAAACCGCTTATATCCCTTAAAGAACGCGTTTCTTGATTCTGGGATTTTTGGAAAGACCCAACGCTCGAGCTTTGTGAAATCGTTTTCGTTATGGCCGGAAATCGCCCACTCGAAATCGATGACGCCCACTACGTTGTTAGGATTCGCGAGGATATGTGCTGCGTAGAAATCCTTGTGCACTAAGCAGGGGCGTGACGAGACCTCAAGCAAGCCCATATGGTCATCGAAATAGTTGAGGATGCCCTGCCGGAGCACGCGCATTTGCGTGACCGCGCGCAGCTTCCCGAGCTTGTAGCCGATATCATAGAGCGCGAAGTCTCCCCATTTCTTGAATGCTGGGCGGACGGCTCCACCGACAATCCAGCCGAACTTATCGAAGGTCATAGTATGCAGTTTCGCGAGAATTTCTCCCGCCTGTTCGAAGAGCGCGAGATTTTTCGTTTTCTTGTAGACCTCGTCGATGTGGATTCCTGGAATCTTTTCGTAGAGCAAATAGGGAACTTTGCCGTCTGAACTGCCTAGGACTTGAGGGATAGGGACATTGAGTGAAGAGAGTTGGTCATAGAGAAACGCCTCCTTTCTCGCTTTCCACGACTCATTGAACAGGCGGAGCATCAGGTGACGCTTATCTGAAAGCGTCAGCTCGTAGAGGGTGTTGATACGGCCGCCGAAGAGCTTGAACCCCTCGACCTTCGCGTCACAGCAGCTGCTGACGATCCGCTGCGCCTGTTTCCTTGAAATGTTCATAGTGTCCTTTCCTGAGCCGTTCCACGACAGCGTTGCTGAGCCACACCCGCTCTAAGTTCATCCAGGCGTTCAGCTTCTGTTGTTGAAATGTCGGAAATCCAGACGCGGATTTCCGAGCATGCTCAAAAACCGAGCTACCCTTATTAGCTTTCGGTTTTTGACAAGGGAATCGCTTCATAACTCCCTCCTTGTGTTATTTACTATATAAATGTTTCTATTTTAATTATAATGTTTTAAATTTAACATTTTAGGCAAGGAAATAAAAGTTTGCAAATGAGGTGAAAAACTAGAAGAGCGCGCTACTGCTTGACGTATGTTCCCATCAGCACCGCTTTTTCAATCTTGTGAGCCTCCACTTGCTCATAGACCTCTTTTGAAGTGCTTGCCTGCAACTTCTCAACATCCAGCGCATATAGTTTGAAGAAATACCGATGTTTGCCATCGGGCGGGCAGGGACCGCCGTAGGCTTCGCGGCCAAAAGAGTTCTTCAGTTGCGTTCCTAGGACGCTGTTCTCGTAAATTTTCAGCGTTGAAGCGGGAATGTCTTTCACCAGCCAATGAATCCAGGTAAACCCCGCGACGGGCACAGCGTCCGGGTCGTCTATAATCAAAGCGAAGCTTTTCGTGCCTTCTGGAACCTCGGCCCACTCCAGCGGCGGGTTGGTATTATTGCCTTGACAGGTGTATCTTGATGGAATCTTTCCGTTACGTTCGAAAGCTTGCGATGTGAGCTCCATATTTGTTCGTTAGATTCCCTGCTATAAAAGAATTTCTTATCCGGGCCATCGTTTACGCCTTCTTTATCTACTCCTTTAAGCACCATTATAAGTTCTATATACTCTTTAACCTGAACCCATAAATCCCCGCCTCTAGAGAGAAGAAGCAAGTGTATCGAAGGGGGGATAACCATGATACCACAAAAGGACCTGTTGATTTTGAGCGCCCTGCGTGCTAACGCGAGACTGAAACTGACAGAAATCAGCAAACTGACAAAGGTGCCCATCTCGACGGTGTTTGACCGGATGAAGGATTACGAGAGCCGGCTGATTCGGGGCCATACGACCTTGCTCGACTTCGCGAGGCTGGGCTACACGACTCGCGCCCAGGTGCTCATCAAGACAGACATGCGCTGCCGAGACTTGTTGCGAGAGTACCTCTCCAAGCACCAGAACGTCAACACCTTCTGCAAAATCAACAACGGATTTGATTACATGGTGGAAATTATCTTTGTCACCATCCGACAGATGGAGGACTTTCTCGAGAGTCTTGAGCAGAAGTTTACCATCCACAACCTCGAAATCCACTACATTGTCGAGGACATCAAGAAGGAAGGATTTTTGGCTGACCCGGAGATGGTGGCGGCGACGTAATTAGGGGCGTTTTTCCTTATGAGCACAAGAATCGTACATTTACTCGGTGACAACGCATTCCGTGAGATTGTCCGTGGAAAGGAGATTATTCTCTGCCCACATGCCGTCGATCGACTGAGCTTCGACCAGCGAAAGATATTTAAGGAATCCGACCTTATACGACCCATTAGCCAGGAATCGCCTGCGCTTGTGGGCATCCAGCAGAATGGCCGCATCAGCACCTATTTTCGCAGGAAGGATGACTACCTTAAAATCATC
>JAUSJW010000098.1 GCA_030647105.1 Nanobdellota archaeon
GCAAGAAGCATATTGCGATAAATCTCAGTGGTCATCACAAGCATCGGCGCGTCCGGATTGATGACCACATCTCCGGTCATCATCCCCACAAACTCCTTGCCATAATCCTGGCAGAAATCCTTGTATTTCTGGTTAGAAAGCGCTTTTATTGGCGCGGTATAAATCACGCGGCGCTTCTGGTTGAGGAACTTCGCGATGGTGTAATCCGCAATCAGCGTCTTTCCCGTACCCGTAGCCGCGCTCACAACGACAGAACGATTCGCTTCGATATGCTCAATCGCTTCAACCTGAAAGGGGTCGAGCGTTAAGCTTTTGAATTCCATGCCTGAACAAAGAGCGGGAAGTATAAATAGCTTTAGGGAGAATGATGCAGCGCCTGAAGAGCGCCGATCGTAGCGGCGGCGCAAGCAAGCTGATAGGTGGCCCACGCGGCTTCACGGGAAGCGGTACGTACCAGTTGGAGAGCTGAATCTAAGCCCGTTTGGTACTCATAAGAAATAAGAGGAGCCCCGCCGCGAAGGCGGTTTGCCCCCGCGACGAGAACGCCTACAAGAGGAGCCCAGACCAACACCTCCAAAGCGGTTCTGCCTAATCCGGGATTCTGGTACAAGAACGACCCCTCAAGAGATCTCCCCGCGTAGTTGCCAAGCGTCTGCGCGGGATCGATTCGTCGATTTGGATGCCCTGTAGGGAGGTCATACTCTACCGGCCTAGCGGGACTGCGATCGATATCATCTGGAATACAGTTGGGAATCCTAACCATATCGGGCGCGAATAGGATTTACTATAAGAACGTTGTCAAAACGTTACGTGCCGTCGTGAGAAGAGGAGCCCAAGAACCCTGCTAGAAGTCCGGTTGCCGCCACCTGATATACTAACCAACAAAGAGTGGAAGCAGGGTTACGGGGTTCAAGGATGACCATCCCCCGAGCGTTGCGCCCAAAGTGGTGTTCAGAGTACGCGAGACGCCCTAAAACTCCAGTGTAATAAGCCTCACTGAGCAGACCTAGGAACGGAGTCCAGTAGGCGAGAATTCTGCCCATCATGGGAAGCGCATGCTCCGAAAAGGAAAGAGGTACAAACCCCTGCGCAGGGTCCTCCAAAGACACCGGGGGAAGGGTCGTTCTCCCCCGCGCTTGGTTCCAGATAGCGCTCAGATCTTCTGGAGCCTGGGTATACGCGCTATAGGGCAAACCTGCTCGGCAATAGGTAAGGTCCCTAGGTGAAGTCTCTTTAATGTCCTTGCTACCGCTCGGCAACTCTTTGAGCGTCTGTTCGAGGCCCATACCCTGCTCAAATACGCTTGAGGTTATAATCTTTTTCAAAAGCTTTATATATGAAACGCCTCTAGGTGCCCCCTACAAGCGCATTTGGAGGGAAACCATGGCAGAAATGGAATTTTACGACGTGAAAAGCAAGAAGAAGTTCAAAGCAAGCGTGTTTACAGTGAAGGAGAAAGGCGGCCGATTTTTCGCGGTCACAAAGTCCCTGAGCGGGCCTCACGAGTGCTGGCGAGTCATGTCTAAGGAACAGGCGATGAAGGCCAAGAAAGCCTAAATCAGCTTCAAAATTTCTTTTATATCTTTTATTTCATAATCTGCCTTGATTTTTCCATCATAATTTGGATTGCCATAGCGCGCGAAGCAGCTCTTAATGCCTAAGTTCTTAGCGCCTTCCACGTCCCGGTCGGGCGAATCGCCAATCATCAGGCATTCCTTGGGCTTTACCTTGAGCTTTTTTAAGGCGATTTCGAAGGGCTTGCGAGAAGGCTTGTGCTCGTGCGTGTCCTCGAAGGCCACGACAAAGGAGAAGAGGTGGTCGATGCGCATCGCGGTGAGCCGTATCCAGGCTTTCAGTTTAGGGGCGTCAGTAACGACCGCCAAGATGACCCCCCTTTTGAAAAGTTCGGTAAGCGTCGCTATCACATGCGGGAACGGCTCAAGGAACCCAGTCCTGACGCGACGGTAGGCGTTGACAGCGCTCGCTAAGACGCGATAGTCGATAGTTCCCGTTGTTTCTTTGAGATAGCGCTGAAAGACCTTGGAGTCCTCGTAGCCGTGCTTGCCGAGCAGTTTCCAGAGGTCCGCGACAATGCTCTCCTTCTTTTCTTCAAGACCTGAGTCAATCATCGCCGAGGCCGCCGCCTTGATGCTCATGTCCTTCATCAGGAGGAAGTCAATCAGGGTGTTGTCAACGTCGAAGATGATAGCTTTAATCATGAAGAGTCTAATCTCCCCGCTCTTTTAATACTTTCGTGGCGCTGCCGGGGATTCCTGGCCAGAAACAAGTTGGAGATCGGAAGCGCTCACAAAAACCTGCCCCTCGGGTAGAACCACCTGGAGAAAAGCGGGATTAGAGGTGGTCCGGACAGGAAACAAAACGCCCTGACGAACGGGGAGCAGCGACCATGCGTTGTTTCGGTACACCTGCACAGCGGGGCGTAGGAACAGCCCGTGCGCTTGCCTTCCTGGACCGTTCGTGTAGACCGAGAGCGCGAGCGCGATAACAAGCAGGGCGGAGGCGGTCGCGTGCGCGAGGTTCGGGAGAGGATGGAGACGGCGGATGTGGAGAAGCAGTCCTCTGTGAGCCTGACTCTCTCCTCCCAAACTCTCAAACGCCCGCTGATAAGTGAGGGAAAGTGTGTCAACTCGTTCCACGAGCTGGCGCTCTTTAGTGAGGGAATCAAGAAGGTGAGTACTGAGGAGCGAAGGATGAGAGACCTCGTAGGCCTCTTCAAGAAGAGTTACCGCTTCTTTGAGCAGAAGCTGCAGCTCGGTGAGATAGGTGAGGAGCGCGTTGGGCGCGCTATCCTGAGGATTGCGGTTAACATGAACTCCAATTCGGTTCGCCAGCTTCGCGACACCCTTGCGATAGCGCTTGTGAACCTTCATTTTCTGTTCCATGAGGGTGTGGATGCGCTTGATAGCTCTCGCATGCTCCCGAGGCACCCATCCTGATGTAGAAAGGGAAGGAAGAAGAGAGGTCATCTCCTCGGATATTTTGAGAAAAAGGTCGAGATGCTTGTTGAACGCTCGCAGCGCTGCCCTGAGGTGTTGCTCGACGTGCATGCCCTTTTTAGGAAAAAAGGGCTCTTAAAGGTTATGTTTTTATAGGGGAAGATACGCGGGATACCTATGAAACAGGTCATCCTCGTAAGGTCGGATTTGAAACTGCCGAAAGGCAAACTCGCCTCCCAGGTCGCGCACGCATCAGTCGAGGCCGTGCTCCGCAGCTCAAAGGAAGACGTCAAGGAGTGGCGCTCGGAGGGGATGATGAAGATTGTCCTCAAAGTCGAGACTGAAAAGGAGCTCAAAAAATATCTCCAGCTCGCGAAAGACGCGGGGCTTGTGACGGCGCTCATCACCGACGCGGGAAGGACAGTAGTTGAACCGGGCACCGTGACCTGCCTGGGCATTGGGCCTGACGAAGAAGCGAAGATTGACACGGTCACCTGCCAGCTCAAGATGCTGTAAGGGGCGACAATACTCCAAACGTTGTTAGGAGCTACGAACAGAGTGAGTATGGTTTCGCATATCTTTTTCACCCATTACTTCTTGTAAGAGAAGCATCGTGAACCGGAGTTTGTGTTTGGAGGACAGAACAATTCTTTATGCGATACTTCTGTCCTCCGCTACTGTAACAGAAGCCTTATAAGACACCCTCCCTGCCATCCCTGAATGATCTACAAGATTGCGCTTCTCAACGCCCAGAGCGGCATCGGCGTCACCCGAGGCTACTGGGAGTATCTCGCGAAAGCGCTTCACTACGGCCTGCCGCACGATTCTTCTGCTCTCGCAGGAATTGGAGAGCTCGTGCAGGAGCACCAAGTGGACGCTCTCGTGATGCTTGAAGCCGAAGGCGAGTCCTTTCGCAGCCAGGGCCTGCACCAGGTGGAGTTCGCTTCGCGCATTTCCGGCCTTGAACACTGGGCCTTCCATCCGACGTTGACGCTCTTCGACATGGCCAACATGGGAAATGGCGTTGTAACGCGCCATCCGATGACGTCGAGCCAGACGCACCCTCTAACAGCAGGAATAGAGCGGCGCGGCCTTGGAAGTTCGGTCATCAGCCTTGACGGAAAGAATCTCCATCTCCTCTATACTCATTTAAGCTTAGGGCAGTCCACTCGGCGAA
>JAUSJW010000020.1 GCA_030647105.1 Nanobdellota archaeon
TCGTGGATGCGCTTCTTTACTGTTTCATTTATTACATAATTTGAAGGCGAGACATCTTCATTTTGAATTGAATCAGGAAATCCTATAGCCGCTTGAGTGTTCGCATCATTTTCTAAGGAAGTATCGCTGGATGTCGGCCCCGCTTTTTGGCTCTCCAGATAAATGATGGCTCCACCTATAACGAGTACAAGGACGATAAGAAGGATTGTTTTACTGCTCATGGGTCGTCGTGGAGGCGAGATAGGCGAGGAAGGCAGGAATCAAGGGAAGAACGCACGGGCTCAGAAAAGAGACTACGCCCGCGAGGAAAGCGATGCCGAGGTTGAGCGTCGAAAAGTTAGAGAGCCCGACGTCGAGCGAGACCAGGATGTTGGAGAGCCCTGGGAAGCTCGCGACGCGCGACAGCTGGCTTGTGAAGACCAGGACGCCAAGAATAATGAGGATGGCGCCGAAGATATACTTGAAGATGTTGAGCGCTTTGACGTGCTCGCTTATCCAGCCCTGCGCCTGGTTGACAAAGAGGCCGACGAGCAGGAACGGGATTCCCAAACCTAGAGAATAGGAAAGAAGCAGGAGGAAGGCTGACGAGGGGTGCGCAACTGCCAGGGTCAGGATGGCTCCCAAGACCGGCCCGACGCAGGGCGTCCATCCGACGGCGAAGGCGGCGCCGAACACAAAACTTGTTACATATAGCGAACCGAACTTTTTTGTCACGCGTAATTTGTGCTCTTGCTCGAGGAAGGGGATTCTCACAAGGCCGAGAAGCGTGATTCCAAAGAGGATGATGACGGCTCCGCCGACGCGCGCGAGCCAGCGCTGCACTTCAAAGGATACTGAGGACAAAAGGCCTTGCAGAAGCACTCCGAGAAGGGAAAACACGGTCGCGAACCCTAACACAAAGAACACCGCCGCGACAAAGGTCTTGTTTTTCATCTTAGAGTTAGCAGCCCTACCCTTTCGGTAAGATGGAGGTATAAATGGGTTGCGGAAAGCAACCTTTTTAAATACGAACATTCACCCTCTTCCCTTAGCGAGAGTTGATGCTCTATGGCCAAGAAAGAAAAGAAAAAGAAGGTCAGCGCAAAGAAGGAGAAGTACGCGAAGTTCCACAAGGAAAAGCCCGCGAACATGGATCTCTCCATGCCTGACCTTGCTCCAGAATCGGTAAAGCAGAGCCGCGAGGATATTGAACGTATCGAGCGCTGGCTCAAGATGCACCGCAACCCGCCAACGAAGGAAGTCAACTTGCGCAGAATGCTGAGCAAGCGGTAAGATGTGTAATTTTTGTTCTCCTTTATCTTATTTAGCTGGTCATGACAGCGGCAGCGCGAGCTATTCCGCGCCCGTGACGTATGATTCGGGCTTTAATCCGAGAGACAGCTACAGCCGCCCACTCTCAGAATCTTACAACGCATGAAATTTACCGCACTGCTTAAAATCGCCGTCCCGATTCTCGCGGCATTGGGGATTCTCGCATTTTTTGTTCTTGGAACTAAAGTGAGCGTCGAGGATTTCCGAGTTACGGGGATTTCTGACCTTTCAACAGACACCTTTGTCGTTAACGGCCTTCTTGAAGTCAAGAATACTGGAAAGGTCGGCATCCCGATTGAAAGCATCGCATACGATATCTTTCTCAAGAAGACCGGCGAGAAACTGGGTTCTGGAACGGTTCCTTCAGTCACCATCCGGCCGCGAGGCGTCACGCCCGTGAGGCTGAACCAGCAAGTCAGATGGGTGCCAACGGCTTTACTCGCGGCGGATTTGGCGACCGAGAAAGGGGTGCCCGCGATTATCAAGGGCGAGGTTGTCATTGCGCTCCCCAAAGACAAGGTGTACCGGCATCAGTTCTCCGCTGAAGTCGACATTAAGGAGTATGTTCTGCAGTTCCTTCCGGAGTCCGTGAAGGATATCAACGACAAGGTCGAGACTATCAGGGAGCCGGTGAAGAATGTCACGCCTGAATTGCCTCCGAGAGGGGAGATTCCAGAAGAGCCCAATACGACGTTTCCTGTAGGGAACCCCCTTATCTGAGCCTTCACTCCAAAATAGCAACTTTTTTAAGTTAAAAACCGTTCTTCTCCGGAATGTCAGACCTCCTTTTAATCAGCAATACACGCGTCGCGAATGGCGCACCTATCCTTGCGCACGCGCGTGACGAAATCCGCGAAATTTATGGGGATAGGAAGGTAATCACCTTTGTTCCCTATGCGCGTCCCGGTGGGATTACGCATGAAGCGTATCGCGATGTTCTTGCGCAGGCGTTCGCTGAGATGGGCTATCAACTCCGACTTCCGAGCGAGACAAGCCCATTTAGTAGCATCGCTTCTGCTGAAGCGCTTTTTGTTGGTGGCGGAAATACTTGGCACTTGCTGCATATGCTCCAACAACACGCACTTTTGAGCCTTATTTACGAACAAGTTCAAGTTGGTATTCCTTATGTAGGCTCTTCAGCAGGCTCGAATGTGGCAGGGTTGACCATTAACAATACCAACGATATGCATGCGGCGTCTGTAGCCTCAACAATCTCATTAGGTTGTGTTCCTTTCAACATTAATCCCCATTATCAAGAGACCGTCACCTTGACTCCCGAAGAACGTGAAGCAGTTCTAGCAATTGCTCCCCAACTTCGTGTCGTTCTTGATCACCAGGGGGAAACCAGAGACCAACGTATCAAGGAGTATCATGCGTTGGGTAATCGGGAACCCGTTGTAGCTCTTCGCGAAGGCGCTTTTGTTCGCGTGACTGACGGCAACGCCACTCTCAAAGGGATTACAGGCGGAAGATTATTTCGTCCCGGAAAAGAAACTATAGACTTAGCGCCTGGCACTTCCTTAGACACTCTGCTCGTTTAGATTCTCGCCACGCCGTCTTCTCTCGCAGCTTTTTTGACCGCTTCGGCAACGGCTTTCGCGACATTCCTATCAAAGACAGAAGGAACAATCCGGTCAACGGTCGGCTTGGGAACGCAGGACGCGATGGCGTGCGCCGCCGCGACCTTCATGCGGTGCGTGATGGTCCTCGCTCTGCAATCGAGACAGCCCCTGAAAATGCCCGGGAATGCGAGGGCGTTGTTGATTTGGTTGGGCATATCGCTCCTTCCGGTGCCGACGATGTAGGCGCCGGCTTTCTTCGCCGCGTCCGGTAGGATTTCTGGGTCGGGATTCGCCATGCTGAACACAAAAGCCTTCTTCGCCATGCCCTTGATGTATTCAGCTGGCAGCACTCCTCCTTTCGAGACGCCGATGAAGACGTCGGAACCCTTGAGCGCTTCTTTCAGCCCACCCTTGCGCTTCTCATGATTCGTTTCTTGTGAGATAATGTATTTCCACCGGTTTTCCCATAAATCTTCCCTTCCGCGATGGATGATGCCTTTGGTGTCGCAGACAAAGATTTCCTTGACGCGACTGCAGTAGCTCGAATCCATCTCCAGGCAGCGAAGCATTCGCACGATTGCGGTTCCGGCGGCGCCCGCCCCATTGATAGTCACCGTGAGATTCTGTATCTTTTTCCCTGAGACTTTGCACGCGTTCAGCAGCGCCGAGAGGATGGAAATCGCCGTGCCGTGCTGGTCGTCATGCATGACTGGGATGCCGATTTCCTGCAGGGCTTCCTCGACTTCAAAGCATTTTGGAGCGGCAATATCTTCTAGATTGATGCCGCCGAACATGGGAGCAATGAGCTTGATAGCGTTGACGAGCGCGGGAACTCCGGAATCCGAGTTCTGGAAGCAGATGGGGAAGGCGTCGATGCCTGCGAGTTCCTTCATTAGCATGGCCTTGCCCTCCATGACGGGCAAGGAAGCTAAACCGCCGATATTCCCCAGACCCAGGCACGCCGAGCCGTCGGTGATGACCGCGACGCTGTTACCTTTTATCGTGTAATCGTACGCCAGCTCTGAATTTTTGGCGATTTCGCGGCAGACTTGCGCGACTCCGGGGGTGTAAGCCATGCTCAGGTCTTCTGAGGTTTTTAAGGGGACCTTCGAGACCACGGCGAGCTTTCCTTTATGCCGGGCATGGAGCTCGAGCGCCTTATCGTAGATGGTCTTCATATCAGATTCGCCTTTTTGAGCGCGTCTGTGATGTGCTGGATATTGTAGCCGACGAGAATCGTATCTCCGATTTCTATCGCGGGAACGCCCAACTGGCCTGTCTTATCGAACATTTCGTTTCTCGCTTTCGCGTCCTCATCGACAAAGACGTTCTCGAATTCGACGTTCTTTTCCCTGAGGAACTCCTTGGCTTTGACGCACCAGGGGCAGACTTTGGTAGAATAAACTTTTACGACCATAGGGGGCTCTTTAGAGGGGTTGTTTTAATAAGTTTCGGCTCAAA
>JAUSJW010000025.1 GCA_030647105.1 Nanobdellota archaeon
CCTCCGCGATTTGGAGGGGGTTCTTCTTGAGCGCCTTCGCGAACGGGAAGCAAGGAAGGGAGAAATCTCCCAAAGAAGCGTCCGGCGGCACCGTTAACTGGATGTCGCCCTCAGGGAGCTCTTTGCGAATCAGCTTCTCAATCTGCTCTCGATAGTCCATGCGATGGAAAAAGAGCGGGCGATATAATAAGCTTACGCATTCTTAATTGGCGACATGAGTAAGCTCTGTTCTATTCGCCAATTAGGTTTGGAGGACAGAACAAGCCTATAGGGGACTTTTGTCCTCCATTTTCTCTCCTTTCTTTGGCTTTTTCTTCTGCGAGAGCCAGAACATAGAATCGATAACGAATGTCGCGTAGCTTCCTTTGGGCAAGTCGAAGGAGACCGATTGTGTCAGCTTTTCCGGGTTCAGGGTGTCTTTCTTAGGCTCCGAGACCTTGGCTTTGATGGGGATCGTTGCTGGGCGATAGATGGTGCGCGAGCTGAGGAAGGGCAGCTCCTGGAAATCGAACGCTCCGGGCGCAATTCCGTGGCGGACGAGCACTTCTTGGGTGATGTCCGCTACAGGGTCCTTCTGAGGGTCATAGTCATAACCGACGAGCGGAATCTTTACAGGGAGCTCCTTGTCTACTAGCGGCAGCTTGCCCGTGATGCCCTCAGACCAGGCCTCTTTCCCGGCTTTTTCGATATACTCCGCGAGAATTTCGTTGAAGAGGTAGGACTGGAACGCATGGATGTAAAGCGTTGAAATCTGCCTTTGGATTTCCCAGAACGCGCCTTGGAAATCTCCTGGATTGTCGAGCAAGTGCTTGACAACCACACGCTCGGTGCGCAGAACATTAGGGATATCGGAAAGGAACCATTTGCCCCACTTTCTCGCGAGCTGCTTTCGGACTGGGGCGTAGCCCTTGGGCTCTGAGGGATATTGCTCCGCGAGAAGGATATAAACCGCTTTCTCAAACTCTCTTCTGAGCAGGGCTTCGCCGATGAGGTGCGTGTTCGGCCTCACTCCTCCAAATCGCTGGTCGTCGTAATAGTTGCAGAGCCAGGTGAGGGGGTGAAGCGGCACGGTCAAATTGCGCACGACAATCCTGAACTCGTTGGCCTCGTGCTGGGCGAGGCCGATATGGTGATTGCCGTAGCCGACGAACTTGAGCGAGAGGTCACGAATCTGGATGCCTTCTACCTGCTCTTTTGTCAATCCCTCGCAAGAGATGTACTGTTCGGAGATGCCGTCGCGGTCTTTCATCCCCGCGGCCTTGAAGCGCTCTCTTGGCAGGTCGCATGCTTTCGCAAGCGCGGTGAGCGCGTCGGGGGTCGACCAGCGCTTTTTGGTGAGGACCGCAAAGGCGTACAGCCCGTCGGGCTGCAGCTGGAGGCGCATGCGCTCCTTGACGTGAAAATCCTCTGGAATTTGCTTAATCGTGTACATATCTTCCAGAAGGGGGGTTGGTCATTTAAAGATGCCGATTCCGGAGTATTTTTATATCCGCTCTTTGCTGGTTTTATTATGGATATTTTGCTTTCAGAGAAAAAAATTCAAAAGAAGGTCTGCGAGCTGGCAAAACAAGTAAAGAAGCGTTACCCTTCAAAGGTGTTCTGCGTCGTCGTGCTCAATGGAGCGCTGGTGTTCTTTTCCGATCTCATGCACGAGCTGCGTCGCATCGGTGTCGAGGTCTCCTATTCCTGTGTCAAGCTTTCGAGCTACGAGGGAAAGAAAAGCAACGGAAACGTTCTTGTCGAACTGGACGCGAAGCATGTCAAGGGAGCAGATGTTCTCGTTGTGGAGGATATCGTCGATTCGGGCGCGACACTCAACTTCCTCATTCCTCATCTTAAGAAGCAGGGGGCGAAGCGCGTGCGACTGTGCGCTTTGCTCTCAAAGCCCGGCAAGCACAACGTTCCCATCGACTTCCTCGGCTTTGAGATTTCGGACAAGTTCGTCGTTGGATATGGACTCGACTACAACCAGCGTTATCGCGATCTGCCCTTTATCGGTATCAAGAAGTAATAGCAACTCGCAAAAGTTTTAAAACTTTTTACTTGCGATTTGCTATAAGAATCGATTGGGCGATTTTCTCTATTCTCAGGAGGGTCTTCTTTTGGCTCGCTGGATTTTCTTTTGTGGGGGCAATTGAGCACAGGCATGCGTACGGGAGGCCAATCTCTCTCGCTAGCGTCGCTTCGGTGCCCATCGTCATGCCAGCGATGCTGCCCCAGGATTTGATGACTTTCAATTCTGCAGGAGTTGGGACGCGCGGACCTTTCGTTTGGACATAGACTCCCTTTGCCGAGGTCAGCTTCGCCTTCTTTGTCGCAGCCGCGAATTCCTTTCTAAGTTGTTCTGAGATTCCAGGAACAATGGATTTCATCTCCATGTCAAAGAAAGTCTCGTCTGAGAAATTGATATAGTCGACCGGCAGCACGAAGGAGCCGGGCTTGATTTTCACGTTTAGAGGGGCGACGTTGTCGAAGGCGAATATCTTTTCCACGCCCTCCACATTCAGCGCGCACATGTTCGCCTTGTGGTTGACGCGATGGGCAGGAATCTTGCCTTTTCCCTGGCGCAAAAGAATGACGTTTTTGGCTTTGGTGTAGAGGAGCACGTTCCCGTAAACAGTCTTGACAATCTTCTGCTCGAAGCCTTCCAGCAGCTTTTCCGGATAAAAAGGCCCGAGAATCAGCGCGACTTTAGGCATGGTCCCTCCGATACTCAATGAGGTCTTTTATAGACACGAGGGCAAGTTTGTACTCCTTCGCGAAGAGTTCGAGTTCTTCGAGTTTCGCAGCGTCACCTTCTTCATTGAGCATTTCACAGATGACCGCAACTTCTTTGAGGGAGGCGAGCTTCATGAGGTCGACCGCTGCTTCAGTATGGCCCTCGCGCTTCAAGACTCCATGGTCTTCCGCAATCAGCGGAAAAATATGTCCGGGGCGGGCGAACTCGTTGGGCTTTGATTTGAGATTCGCGAGCGCGAGAATCGTCGCGCACCGGTCTTTCGCGCTGATTCCTGTTTTCGTTCCTTTCCTCGCGTCGACGGAAATCGTGAACTTGCACTGCGTCACTTCCGTGTTCTCGTCGTCTGGAACCATTCTCGGAAGCATCAATTGGCTCGCTCTTTTTTCTGTCATGGGCACACAAATAAGCCCTTTTCCATGCTTGAGAAGATAATTCACTTTTTCAGGCGTGCAGTGCTGAGCGGCGAGAACAAGGTCACCCTCATTTTCTCGCCTTTCGTCGTCCACAACTAGGATGAATCGGCCTTTCTTTAGCTCCGAGAGCGCTTTCTCGATTGTGTCCATGCTTCTTTGGTTGCGGGGCGCTTTAAAAAACTGGCGGTAGGGGTACTTGAAAGAAAGTAACCCGCATGGTCGCCTGTAAGCAACTCTTATTAATCAGCGTACATCCGAATCGGGGATATGGAGGAATATTACCGGAAGCGGGCGCCTGAGTATGAGCGTACCTATCAGCGAGATGATGCTATTCGACTGAAGGAGCAGCAACAGATCGCTCATGCGCTCAAGAGTGCCCTCAAGGGGAAAGAGGTATTAGAAGTCGCCACAGGAACCGGCTATTGGACCCGCTTCCTTTCTGAAACTGCCGCATCCATCACAGCGACGGACTATCTCGACGAGCCCTTGGCTTTCGCAAAAGCCAAATCTTATTCCTGCCCCATCACGTTTTGCCGAGAGGATGCGTATCATCTTTCATTCAATGATCGCCGCTTTTCCGGCGGCATGGCCCTTCTTTGGATGTCCCATGTTCCCAAAGAGCGGCTCGCAGCATTCTTCGATGAATTCCACCGGGTCTTAACTAACGGGGCGCAGGTGTTTATTGCCGACAGCGTTTATGTTCCGAACCAAGGAGGCAAACTGGTTCGCGTGGACGGCGATGCCAATACTTACAAGCTCAGAACACTTGAAGATGGCAGCAAGCACACCATTCTGAAAAATTACTATACCTCCACAGAACTTCTCGCCTTTTTTGGCCGATTCACTTCTGACCTGAAAGAGTCGGACCTCTTTTTCGGGAAGCATTTCTGGTATGTGCAGTACACTCTTCGCAAGCTTTAATCGAGAATCACAAATATCCTTGTACAAGAATATCCTTTCCAACTTTCTCAGTCGTGAGGTTATTGAGCTGGATGGCCTTGCCCAGGTCTTTAAGGTCGAGCTTGCCGATGACGCTGAGCGCGTCGCCTCCTAAAATCTTAGGCGAGGTGAAGAGCATCATCTTGTCGACGAGTTTTTCTTTTATCATCGCGGCGTTGAGTTCAGAGCCGCCTTCGAGCAGGATGTTGTTCACGCCGGATTCCGCGAGAACCGCCATAAGCTTTTTGAGACTCACTTGCGAGCCAGCAGTTGAGATGAGCCGCACGCCCTTTTCCACGAGCTGTTTTTGCTTGCCTTTTGGCGCGGACTTGACGTGCGCGATGATGACCGTTCCAGGGTGAGCGAGGACTTTCGCCTTGAGCGGAATCTTCAGTTTGGAATCAACGATGAGCTTCATGGTGTCCTTGCCGTTGACGAGACGCGCGTCGAGAAGCGGGTCGTCCTTGAGCACGGTGTTGATGCCGACCATCACGAAGCCGATTTCGTCCCTGAGCCGATGCGCGC
>JAUSJW010000029.1 GCA_030647105.1 Nanobdellota archaeon
CGCTCTCCGGAAATTTTGAGATGTTTCTCCTGTTGGACCATAATTAACGAAATAGATCATGGCAGTGGCAGAGTTTACTTGTCTTAGCACCCACGGCTCATTCCTGCTTTCTCCTCGTGATTGAGCACTCCGAATCTCATACCAAACCTCCTTCTCGCGGTAATAGACTACACTCGCTTGGCCTCTTTTTGCTGCACAAGTCGTGAAAAATACCTCTTGGCCCATACCTGGAAGAGGCTGCGGAGTTCCATCTGCAAGATAGACTCTTGGCGTCTCTCTAGCAAGGGCAGGACCCTCATCGTCCAAGAGCAAGTTATGTTCCCACCCTGAGAAAACGTCCAATGCCACCATGAACTCAGACGGGTAATTTCTTTGGGGAAGACCTGCAAAATAGCCTGCGACGTATGCTCTCAGGAAATCGACGGTCTCCCTCACAGAACCGACGGTCTGATGAACGGGGCTCGTGATACTTCTGACCATATTAGAAATATCGCGAAGGTCTGGACGACGGTTTTGAGGAGTATGCACCATCTGGAACCTCAAACCCTCAGGTTGGGATCATACAGGTTGAAGCGCGCTTCCTGCAGCTGCTTCATGACATTGTCTGGGTGCGTGAGCCATCCGTGCATTCCAACGTAGGTGCTAGGTTTTAGGGCATCAAGTTTGCCTAACGCTAATCCGAGATTGAACCAGCCATCATTGAGACGGACATCATCGGGAATCATCGCCCCAACAAAGAGAGAGGTTGTGGGATGCTCCGGAGTCCAGACTTGACGCTGGAAGAGCGCACCCAGATCAGGAAGGGCATAGGTTCCCGCAGTCACGATATGCGGTTTATGCTTGTGGTTTCTCGCCTCCTCAACAAGCTTACGGATATTTTCGTCGGTTAATCTCCTACTATCTCGCATACAAATCTCGCGGAAGGTGAGATTGGGCTCTGAAGGAACGATACCCAGGCTATCCCTAAAATAATCTGGAATTCGGGTATGCTCGAAGGGCTCGGCAGTATCCGCGCTCGGACTGTAGCCTGAATCAATCGTGCCTCCAGTGATAAGAAATACGACGTTTTCCAAAAGGTCGCTTACTTCTGCCCTCGTTTTATCTGGGTGATAAGTATGGACTCCTGGTCCGGCCGACTGCATCTTGCCCCAGGCGTATCCGAGCTGAAACCCCCCATCTGAACGGTAGGAATCCAGAGGCATCCTAGAGCCGACCATCCCCACAACCTTTCCGCCTAAGTCCTGCGCGCGTAAATAATCCGCATTTTTCTCTAGACCCACAATGCCATGCGTAACAAGCACTTGATTATGCGGGCCTCTCTTGATTGCATCCCTCAACTTTACTTGGTCTTCCGGACCAAATTCCCGGCTATCTTTGAGAGCGACACGATCGAAGGTGATCTCTGCGGCTGGAAATTTAATCTGACGAGCAAAAAAATACGGAACAATGGATTCTCTTCGTGGAACGAGTGTGTCTACCGTAGCGGTGCCAATTTCCATCGTAGGCCTAAGCTCGAAATCAATCGTGCCTCCGCTGACAATGACGTGGAGACCTGCATCGTGTGGTGGGGTGGTCATGGTTTCGTTCCGACATGTGCGCTCATGCGTTCAACATCTCTGCTTACCTGAGCGAGGCTACCAGCTAGTGCTCTTGCCCTCTCACTACCCTGATAATCAAAACCTTCGATAGCTTTCTTCGTAACATCTTTTAGGTCCGCGTAGAACGTATCGAACAGAGGACTGATAGTGGTAGTTCTCCAAGGCTCCAGCGTGAGAGGCTTGTGAAGAAGCTCGACGTCCAAGGGGAAGAATCCCACTGCTTCTTGAGAGAAATATCCCCGTTCAGCAAGATGCGACTTCAAGAGGTCAATCTTACAGGTGCCGTAAGACCTGTTGTCTATGCGATCCCTCACCTTGATATCTCCGGTGGATGCTTGCGCGGCGATATCTGCGTTTGGGTCCAGTTCAAACTCATGACCCAGAACATACAGCCGAAGCTCGCCGCCTGTTCGCTCTCTTGTCACTAAAAATTTGAAACCCGATCTCGGAAAAGGAGTATAGTGACCAAATACGACGCCTTGGTACCTCTCCGATTCGAAATATCCCCCGTATCTTGTGCTATGCGTTATAGGGACCTCCCAGCTGTGTAACTCCTTGTTGTCTAACTTTGTTGCTGAGCCGTTAGATGCCGATTTAGGGGAACGTCCTGTGAATCCCAATAATCGATACGATGCCATAAAAGAGCTACTCCCGAAAAAATCAGGACCGAAAAGGAGTTCTACAAACGCTTTTCTGGTGGTATGGGTTTGCGTTGTGAGCTCAGCTAGGCGTTTCTCGAGATCATTCTGGTCTCTAAATTTACGCTCAAGTGTTTGCGCCAGGCTTGCTAGTGTCGGTTCGATGTCGGTTGTCATGTTTTCGCACGTGATTCGTTACTACTAAGGGATACTAGCTTATAATATAAAATAATCCATCCTATTTTTTATCAAATGGTAAACTTTATAAGGAATATTCAATACTTGATAGAAAATGATTCCTGAGCCTGACCAGAAAGACCGCAATATCCTTCGGGAGCTCTTCGACGACGCGCGCAAGCCGTTCTCGGTGATTGCGAAGAACGTGCGGGCGAGTAAAGAGGTCGTGAACTATCGCGTCAAGCGGATGCTGGATTCCGGCCTTCTGAGCGGCTTCAACACAGTCATCGATATCGAGCGCCTCGGCTGGCAGGTGTTCTTTGTGTATGTTCGACTGCGAAACATCGACGATACACAGGAGCAGAGTATTATTGAGAGTTTGAAGCGGCACAAGAATGTCGCGTGGCTGATTCGGTGCATTGGGAATTACGACGTGGTGATGAAGGTGTTTGTACGCAGTACAGAAGAAATCGATACGATTCTCAAGGGGTTTGAGTCTTCCTACACGACGCACATAGACTCCTCCAAGATTGAATACGTCTCCGAGGAGCACGCTGTGCCGTTCTCGTTCATCTACCAGACTAAAGAACAGACGATTCATTCCATCAAGAAGTCGACGAAAGAGCGGTACGAACTTTCCAAGACTGAAGCCAGGATTCTGAAGGAACTCGCGAGGAACGCGAGATTGCCGCTCTCAGACATGGCTACGAAGCTGAAACTCTCGAGAGAGGTTCTCACCTATCATTTACGAAAGCTTGAGAAAGAGAAAATCGTCCTCAAATACCGCCCGGACTTCTGGCCCGACCAACTCGGATATAACTGGTACCTTATCACACTTAAACTTGGCAAGATGGAAGAGGCGATGGCTTCTCAACTGAAAGCGTACCTTCTGCACCAGAAGAACGTCACGTACTTCTACAAGACGATTGGCGAGAGCGACTTGGAAGTCGAGGTCAGGGTAAGAACGACAGAGGAGCTGAGCGTGATTCTCATGGAATTGCGAAGCCTCTTGAAGACAGCGTTGAAGCGGCAAGAAATCCTGATTGTCCTCAAGGAGCACAAGTACACGTATTTCCCGGAATGCCTGATGGAGACTGCATAGAGGCAAACGTTTTAATATCCTCTTCTATTCTGGCGCTGTATGGACATCGAAGAGAAGATGCGGTTAATCACCCGAAACACACAGGAGATTGTCACCCCTGGAGAGCTCAGGAAGCTGCTAGAAACCAAAAAACAGCCGGCAATCTATCTCGGGACTGCGATTACGGGGAGACCGCATGTCGCCTACTTCGTTTGGGTTTTGAAGCTCGCTGATTTTCTGAAAGCGGGATTCAAAGTGAAGGTGCTGCTTGCCGATATGCACGGCGCGTTGGACAACACGCCCTGGGAGCTGCTTGAGAAGCGCTACCAGTATTACGCTAAATTGATTCCCGCGCTGTTTCAGGCGGTCGGCGCTGACGTGAAGAACATCGAGATGGTGAAGGGAAGTTCCTACCAGAAGAGCGAAGCGTACTTCTTCGATTTATTGAAGCTTGCTACGTTGACTTCGGTGCATGACGCGCGAAAGGCTGGAAGCGAAGTGGTGAAGCAGTCTGACAATCCCAAGCTCTCTGGACTGCTCTATCCGCTGATGCAGACGCTTGATGAAGAGCATTTGCATGTGGATATCCAGTACGGCGGAGAGGATCAGAGGAAGATTTTGATGTTCGCGCGGGAATCCCTGCCTAAGATGGGATACGCTCCCCGCATTGAAGTTATGACTCCTATTATTCCCGGGCTGATTGGGGAGAAAATGAGCTCTTCGAATGAGGAGAGCAAGATTGACTGCCTCGACGCTCCTGAGGTTGTGAAGAAGAAACTTTCCAAAGCGTTCTGCCCGGAAGGGACTGTGGAAGGGAATGGTGTTCTGAGCTTTTTGAAGCATGTGATTTTCGTCATCAAAGGCGACAAAAAAGAGGAATTCGTCATCGAGCGGCCTGAGAAGTATGGTGGAAACTTGAGCTACAAGAGCTACGCGGACCTTGAGAGCGACTTTCTTGGGAAGAAGGTCCATCCGATGGATGTCAAGAACGCTCTGGCGACAGAACTCAGCAAGCTCCTTGAGCCGGTGAGAAAGGCGATACCTGACAAGCTGGTGAAAGAGGCGTATCCGTAGGATGAAAAAACAGCCAGGGGTTCCAACTCTGGAATGTTCTGAGGAAAACTATATTTCGCTGATTACTCGCGCCGGAGAGCTGGAGCGCAAAATCGAACCCTACGAACTCTTGGGCGCTCCCGCGTTCAGTTCGCTGCAGGTTCTCCCTCCCGACGTCCATGATGCTACAACGGGGATCTCCGCTTTGCTTCAAGATTTAAGTAAGTATATCGAACACCGTGGCCCTTACAGTGGGGTCAATATTGGAGCCCTTCTGGACCTCAGAACCCAAGTGGTGGGGATTGGACGCCGTTGTCTCACCCTAAGTAATCAAATGGCTAGTGAAATGGGCTTGAAACGCTGACAAGTTTTTTAAAGCCTCTTTCTTCTTTCTTACGCATGAAGATTCCGGAACTGCAGGCTATTCTCAGAAAAAAGAAGCTCTCCGCTGCTGTGTTCGTGTCGCTCGAGCACGGCGACGTGCACATGGACTATTTTGGCTGCTATAGCGGAGGCGGGCTGCTGTGCGTTCCGGCGAGGAAGAAGCCATTCATCATCACGCATGAACTGGAGTTTGAACGGGCGAAGACATCTGGATTGCGCGTCTTCCTCTGGCCGAGAAAGAAGCGGTTGTTCGAGTTCCTTTCTACAAAGATACGAGGGGCTATTGGGATGGATTTGCCTTCGACTTCCACTCCCATTTTTATCGCCGCAAAGAAAAAGTTTAAGGTCAAAGACATTCATGAAGAAGTTCTTAAGATTAGAAGCGCGAAGACGAAAGAGGAGTTACGAAAAATAAAACGCGCGTGTGTTATCGCCGATGAAATTCTTGATTCCTGCGTTAACCAATTTAAGAAATTCAAGACAGAGAAGGATGTCGCGACTTTCCTTGAACTGGAAACAATCGGGAGGGGGTGCTCGCTCGCGTTCCCTGTGATTGTCGCGTCGGAGAAGAACGCAAGCATGCCGCATTATGAGCCGAGGAACGTAAAACTGAACAAGGGATTTTGCGTCCTGGACTTCGGCGTGAAGTTCGACGGGTACTGCTCTGACATCACGCGCACGATTTATCTCGGAAAACCATCTCCAAAAGAGATTGCGCTCTACAAGCTGGTTCAAGGAGCGCAAGATGCGGCGTTCCTGGAAATCTCAAAGACGAAATCCTGCAAAAAAATCCATCTGGCCGCGTGTAAAGCGCTTGGAAAAGAGAATCGCTATTTTATCCACAGCCTTGGACATGGATTTGGACTGGAAGTGCATGAATATCCAGGTCTTAGTTCCCTCTCGCCCCACAAAATAGAGGAAGGGATGACCTTCACAATCGAACCTGGAATTTATCTTCCAAAGAAGCTGGGCATCCGCATCGAGGCGGATTACGTGTTGCTGAAGGGTGAGGCGGTTCGTCTCACCAAACAGACGGGATTGATTTCCGTATGAGACACGACCACCTTCGCTTCAGAAAAGCCGTTGAGCGCTACAAAAAAGCCTTGAAGGGCGTCAAGGGAAGCTGCCTCATCGTTCTTGAGCCCTTGAAAGAGGCATTTTATTCGGTCGCTCCGTTATCTCTCGCTCTGCACGAACGGGGTTGTGATGTCAGAGTCGAGTTGAAGAGCAGAAACCTCGCTGAAGTGAAAAAGCTGTGGACACTACATTTCGCGATGCGGAGCGGGGTCGTGAATGGGAAGACAGCGGCGCTCAAGGCGTTTCTTTCGCTAGCTGACAAGAAATGCGAGGGGAAACTCGCTCCGCTCTTCACCTCACCGGATTGTTTCTTCAACGCTTCTCCTAAAGGGTTTGTCGGGACGCGCGAACTTCCTTATGAGGTAGACTGGATGCGCGAGCCGCAAAAGGAACTGCTCGGAAAGACCGTGGCGAGAATCTGGGACCACGTTTACAATCTCAAGAAAAAGGACAGAGTGAGCATCGCGTTTGAACTGGTTCACCCGGGGGGGGCTTATCCTTTGGACGATTATCTGGACTCGTATCGCATCGCGTGGGCGATGTTCGAGTCTGCCAAAGAACGGGTTGTCACGCTCTCCGCCTCAACTCCGCACAAAAGCCAGCTTAACGAGCCGGAGCCTATCGGGGAGCTCAAGGCGACCTTAATGGGGCTGGAGCTGAGCAAAGAAAGCAAGGAGCCGATTTTCAGAGCGTACGCGAAGCTCTCCAAGGCTCTCGGCATCCGGCTTGAATATCCTTCTGCGTCGTTCGCGATTCATGGCGATGGGTACACCGGCAAGCACTATTTTGGGGACCATGTCGGCTATCCTTCTCCCAACGGAAAGACGCGATGGCAGTCTCCGGGACAGATTTTGTATCAGCTTGATTATTATCCGCAAACGCGGCTGGATTCCCGAAAACCCAAAGCGAGAATGGCGTTCACCTCAACGATTCCCGTTCCCATCTTCATCAAGAGCTGCTACATCGACTGGCTCGAGATGGCAAAGAAAGACAAGAGGATTATGCGCATTCTCGACACGTCGGAATATGTGATGGTCGAAGGAAAGAAGCTCGGAAAGTATCAGACGAAATTGAAAGTCGGATTAACGAGCAAGACGGGACGCAGGTACTCGCGTGGCTCTGATGTCGCGACACGGGATTTGATTCGAAAGGATTTCCTCAGGAGAACGGGATTGTACGCTGGAACTTCCGGCAACATCCCGGCAGGCGAAGCGTTCCTCACACCAGAATACGTCGAAGGGACGTTTGTCGGCGATATTGTGGTGAATATCGACAATAGCTACCGCCTCGATGATAAGAATCCCCTAGTGATTCAATGCTCTGGAAATTCCTGGAAGGCTCTCACAGGACCTAAGAAGATTCTTTCGACACTGAAGCGTTCCATGCAAGAGTCGCTCAAGGGGCTTTTGATTCAAGAGAAAAATAAAAGCCTGCCGAGCGAGATTATCAAGCTGAAGAAAAAAAACTTTTTGAACATCGGCGAGTTCGCCATCAACACCAACCCGAAAGCGGAGCTGTGCGACTATCTGATTGTGAACGAGAAAATCGCGGGCATGATTCACCTCGCGCTCGGGAGCGGCTTTGACTCGGACAGAAGCACGGTCTACCATTACG